>DATBIQ010000145.1:0-10556 GCA_036556865.1 Gaiella sp. | reverse complement strand
CGGACGGCCGCACGAGGACACGCCCACGCGTCCCCAGCTGGCCGTTCAGCCGCTCTACCTCCCGCACGACGGCGTCGGGCACCTCGAGTCGCCCGACGCGCACGTTCTGCGTGGCCTGCGGGAACCGACGCAGCACGGACGTCGCCTCGGCGAGCGGACGCCCGTCGAGCGCGCGGCACAGCGTCAGCGCGGCAGCGAGGCCGTCGCCCGTCACGTGGCCGTCGAGGACGATCAGGTGCCCGGACTGCTCGCCACCGAGGATTCCGCCCTCGCGCCGGAGCGCCTCGAGCACGTAGCGATCCCCGACGTCGGTCGTCACGACCCGGATCCCGTGCTCGTCCATCAGCCGGTGGAAGCCGAGGTTCGTCATGCTCGTGACCGCGACGAGGTCGACGCCCAGCGCGAGCGCGCAGATCGCGATGATGCCGTCCCCGTCGACGATTTCACCGTTCGCATCGACCGCGAGCATCCGGTCGCCGTCGCCGTCGAAGGCGACTCCGAGGTCGAAGTCGCCGGAGGTGACGGCCGCCTGGAGCATGGAGAGGTCGGTCGCACCGCAACCCGCGTTGATGTTCGTGCCGTCGGGCGCCGCGGCGAGCGCCGTCACCTCGGCTCCGAGCGTCTCGAAGACGCCCGGCGCGATCGTCGAGTAGGCGCCGTTCGCGCAGTCCACGGCGATCCGCACGCCGTGGAGGTCGGCCCCGAAGTGCTCGAGCACGTGGTCGACATAGCTCTCGACCACGTCCTCGGCGTGCTCGATGGCACCGCCTCCCGGCCCCGGTGCGCCGACGAGCGCTTCGATCTCGAGCTCGTCGGCGTCCGTCAGCTTGTGACCCTCGCGGTCGAAGACCTTGACCCCGTTGTACTCGGGCGGATTGTGCGAGGCCGACACGACGAGGCCGAGGTCCTGGGAGAGCAGCGCCACCGCCGGGGTCGGGAGCACGCCCGCGAGGACGGCGGTGCCGCCCGCATCGACGATGCCCCGCCGAAGGGCCGCCTCGAGGCGCGGGCCGGACGCCCGCGTGTCGCGGCCGACGAGGACGCGCCCGCGTCCCGACCAGAGCGTCGCCGCACGGCCGATCTGCTCGACGAGCTCCTCGGTGAGCGCCTCGTCGACGATCCCCCGGACGCCGTCCGTGCCGAACCACCGACGGGTTGCCGCCCCCACACCTCCGAGCGCCTCTCTCGTCACGGCCTCGGCCACCCGAACACCACCCTCCACAGTCGTAGCGTGCGTCCTCGACGCACTTCCCGCAAGAGGGGAAGCGCTACCGCTTGCTGAACTGCGGCGCCTTGCGCGCCTTGTGCAGACCGGCCTTCTTGCGCTCGACCTGGCGTGCGTCTCGCGTGAGGAACCCCTCGCGCTTGAGCGGGACGCGGAGCTCCGGATCGGCGTCGACGAGCGCGCGCGCGATGCCGTGCCGGACGGCCCCCGCCTGGCCGCTCACCCCGCCGCCGTGCACACGGACGCGAAGGTCGTACCGGCCTTCCGCGTCGGCGACCTTGAGGGGAGCCAGCGCGAGCGTCCGGTGGGTCGCGCGGGGGAAGTAGTCCTCGAGCGTCCGGCCGTTGACCCAGGTCGTCCCGTCGCCGGGTCGGAGGATCACACGGGCGACGGAGGTCTTGCGCTTGCCGGTGCCGCGGTACTGGGCGATCTCAGCCATGCCTTCCTCAGAGCTCCATCGTCTTCGGGGCCTGCGCCGTGTGCGGGTGCTCCGGGCCTGCGTAGACCTTGAGCTTGCGCAGCTGCGCAGCCGCGAGCCTGTTCTTCGGGAGCATGCCCTTCACCGCCCTGCGGATGACCTCCGTCGGACGCCGCTCGAGCTGCTCGCGCAGGGTGCGCTCCTTGAGGCCGCCGGGGTACCCGGAGTGCCAGCGCACCATCTTCTCGTCGAGCTTCTTGCCCGTGACGCGAACCTTCGCCGCGTTGACGACGATCACGAAGTCGCCGGTGTCCACGTGCGGCGTGTACGCGGGCTTTCGCTTGCCGCGGAGGGTGTCGGCGATCTCGGTCGCCAGACGGCCGAGGGTCTTCCCCTCCGCGTCGACGACGTACCAGTCGCGCTGGATCTCGCCCGGCTTTGCGGTGTAGGTGGTCATTGCTCGGAAAGAGGGCGGTCGCGTGACCGCCGGCGGGGGAGTGTAGCAGCCTCCGTGCCTCCCTCGACGGTGCGGTTCGGCCTGTACGAGGCTGCCGGGCGCTGTCATCATGAGCGCTCACCATGACCGTCACCGTCGGCCTGACCGAGGCGCGCGAGCGCCTCACCGAGATTCTCGAGCGCGTCCTCGCGGGCGAGCAGATGATCGTGACCCGCTACGGGTCCCCGGTTGCCGCGATCGTTCCGGTGCCCACCGAGCCCGACGGCGAGCCGCCGTTGGGGCTCGCGGCGGTCGCGGGCGTCGCTGCAACGCGGCGGGGCCTCTCCCAGACGGTGATCGACGTCGTCGCGCTGCGGTCGGTCGCGCGCGACCGCGAGCCACCGGAGATCGGATGACCGTGTACTGCTTCGACACCGACATCCTGGCAGCGGCGCTCCTGCGGGAGCCGCCGATGCAGCTCGTGCGACGGCTCGCACGGACGCCGGGCGACGAGCAATGCACGACGGCCGTCTCCATCGCGGAGATCGCCTACGCGGCGACCCGGAACGGCGACCAGGAGATGACGGGCCGCATCCGGGAACTCATCTCGGCCGCGACGACCGTGCTGCCGTTCGACCACGCGGCCGCCGAGGTCTACGGGACGCTGCGGGGCCAGCTCGAGCGCCTCGGCGTCCGGCTCGACGAGCCGAGCCTGCGGATCGCCGCCATCGCGCTGGCGCACGACCTGACGCTCGTCACGGCCAGCTCGCGCCTCTACGACCGCGTTCCCGGTCTTCGCATCGAGAACTGGCTGGAGCCCGACGACGCCGAGCTCGAGACGTCCGCGGACGAAGACGACGAGGCAGCGGCCGAGCCGAGCGGCGAGGCGACTCCGGCGGACGGCGTCGTGATCCACCCGGGTCTCGTACCGAGCCTCGAGGCGCGCGCCCGCTCCCTGGCGGGCAGCGACGCCGGCACGGAGAGCGACGAGGCGGCCGCAGAGGCGCTCTAGCGGCGACGCGGTGGTGCGTCGTCGGGTGATCGTGCGCGGCCGCGTGCAGGGTGTCTGGTTCCGCGAGAGCGCGCGACAGCGAGCCGCCGAGCTCGGCGTCGCCGGGTGGGTGCGGAACACCTCGGACGGCGCGGTCGAGGCCGAGCTCGAGGGCACTCCCGACCGCGTGGACACGCTCGTCTCGTGGTTCCACCGCGGGCCGTCGCGCGCACGGGTCGACTCCGTCGACGTGGAGGAGCTGGCGCCGGCGGGCGAGCGCGCGTTCCGCGTCGCCTGACGGCCTCGTCTAGGATGGCAGCAGCGATCGGGGAGCTCGGGCAACCGGGCTGAGAGGGCGGCTAGCGCGCCGCCGACCCGCAGAACCTGATCTGGGTAATGCCAGCGGAGGAAGGGCGTGATCGAGCCGGACGTCGTGGTCGTCGCCTCGGGCCAGGGGCCCGCAGTCGAGGTACCCCCGGCCCGCGCCGTCGTCGCGGCGGACGGCGGGGTCGAACGGGCCGCGTCACTCGGCCTTGCGGTCGACGTCGTCATCGGTGACCTCGACTCGGTCTCGCCGGCCGCGCTGGAGCGGGCGGAGGCGGCGGGCGCACGCGTGGTGCGCCATCCGGCCGCCAAGGACGCCACCGATCTCGAGCTCGCGCTCGACGAGGCCGTCGCGCTCGGAGCGAGGCGCGTACTCGTCGTCGCGAGCGGCGGTGGCCGGCTCGACCACCTGCTCGCCTCGGTCCTCGTCCTCGGCTCCGCACGATACGAGGCGCTCGAGATCGACGCGCTCGTCGGGGATGCGCTGGTGCACGTGATCCGCGGCGAGCGGACGATGCGCGGTACATCCGGTGGTCTGGTGACGCTGCTCCCGCTCGGCGGGCCCGCCGAGGGCGTGACGACCACGGGGCTCGAGTACCCGCTCGCGAACGAGACGCTCCACGAGGGATCGACCCGCGGCGTGTCGAACCTCCTCGTCGGCGCCGAGGCGACGGTGAGCGTCGCGCGCGGCGTGCTCCTCGCCGTTCGCCCGCCGAAGGACGACAAGTGACACCTTGTCACCTGCGGATCGCGCGGCGGGCGGTGACGCTGGTCACCACCGTGGTGGTTGCCGCCGTGGCGCTCGCGGCGTCCGCGTGCGGAGGGGACGAGGCTGCGCCGAAGGACGTGGTCCTCGTCACGCACGACTCCTTCGCGGTCTCCAAGACGGTCAGGCAGGCGTTCGAGCGCGAGAGCGGGCTCACGCTGAAGATCCTCCAGGGCGGTGACGCGAACGAAGTGCTCAACCGGGCGCTCCTGACCGCAGGCGACCCGCAGGGCGACGTCGTCTTCGGGATCGACGACAGCGTCCTCTCTCGCGCGCTCGAGGGCGACCTGCTCGAGGAGTACCGCTCGCCCGAGCTGTCGTCGCTCCAGGCGGACTTCGGGAACCCCGACCCGCACGTGACACCGATCGACCACGGCGAGGTCTGCCTCAACGTCGACCGCGGCTGGTTCGCCTCGCACGACGTCCCGCCGCCGACGAGCCTCGGCGACCTGGTCCTCGATCGCTACCGGAACCTGCTCGTCGTCGAGAACCCGGCGACCTCCTCGCCCGGCCTCGCGTTCCTGCTCGCCACCGTCGCGACCTACGGCGACCCGGGCTGGGAGACCTACTGGCGGGCGCTGCGCGCGAACGGCGTGCGGGTCGTGGACGGCTGGGAGGAGGCGTACACGCAGCAGTTCTCGGGCGCCTCGGGCAGCCCGGGCAAGCGGCCGATCGTCGTCTCGTACGCGTCGAGCCCCGCCGCGGAGGTGATCTTCGCGTCGAAGCCGCCGACCACGGCACCGACCGCGGCCGTCGAGGACGGCTGCTACCGCCAGGTCGAGTACGCGGGGATCCTGCGTGGCGCGCACAACGAGGACGGCGCGAAGCAGCTGATCGACTTCATGCTCTCCGAGCGCTTCCAGGCCGACGTCCCCGGCTCGATGTTCGTCTATCCGGTGCGCGCCGACGTGCCGCTGCCCGAGGAGTTCGTGAAGCACGCGATCGTCCCGCGCGACCCGCTGCAGCTGCCCCCGGCAGAGGTCGACGCGAACCGCGACCGCTGGGTCGCCCGGTGGACCGACATCGTCGTGCGCTGAGCGCGGCCGGCCGCGCCGCGGCGGTCGTCCTGCCGGTCGCGTTCCTCGCCGTCTTCTTCGCCTGGCCGCTCGGAGCGATCCTCGCGCGGAGCCTCGTCGTCGACGGCCGGCCCGACGTGCCGCTCGACGTGCTCACCGATTCGACGACCCGTGACGTCGCGTGGTTCACGCTCTGGCAGGCGACCGTCTCGACCGTCCTGACGCTCCTCGCCGGCCTGCCGCTCGCGTGGGCGCTCGCCCGGTTCCGGTTCCCGGGCCGCTCGGTGATCGAGGCGCTCGTGCTCGTCCCCTTCGTCCTCCCGACCGTCGTCGTCGCGACGGCCTTCGTCGCCCTGCTCCCCGACGACATCGAGCGGTCCGTGTGGGCGATCCTGCTCGCGCACGTCTTCTTCAACGTCGCGGTGGTCGTGCGCGTCGTGGGTGCGTTCTGGGCCGGCCTCGACCAGCGCCTCTGGGACGCCGCCGCGACGCTCGGGGCGTCCCCGGCGGAGCGTCAGCTGCGGCTCACGGCGCCGCTCCTCGCCCCGGCGCTGGCGTCGGCGGCGTCGATCGTCTTCCTGTTCTGCTTCACCTCGTTCGGGGTGATCCTGATTCTCGGCGGGCCGCGGTACGCGACGCTCGAGACGGAGATCTACAACCAGGCGGCGCGGCTCTTCGACCTGCGCACCGCGGCGGCGCTCGGGTTGCTCCAGCTGGCGGCCGTCGCAGCTGCGGTGCTCGTCTCGGGCAGGCTGGAGCGTCGGCTCGGCGGCGGCCGGCGACGGAGCGGCGCCGCACGTCGTCCGGCCGGCGGAGAGCGGGTTGCCGTGGCGGTCGTGGTGGTCGGGTCGCTCGGCCTGCTCGCGCTGCCGCCGCTCGCGCTCGTGCTGCGGTCGCTCCAGGTCGGGACCGGCTACGGCCTCGACCACTTCACCGCGCTTGCGCACGAGACGCCCGCGCTGTTCGTCGCGCCGTGGCACGCGATCCTCAACTCGCTGCTCTTCTCGACCGCCGCGACGGCGATCGCGCTCGCAGTCGGTATCCCGGCCGCCGTCGCGGTCGCGAGCGGGAGACGAGGCCTCGACGTCGCGCTGATGCTGCCCCTCGGCGCATCCGCGGCGATGCTCGGCTTCGGGTTCCTGCTCGCGTTCGACGACCCCCCGCTCGATCTCCGCTCCTCGCCCGCGATCGTCCCGCTCGCGCAGGCGCTCGTCGCCCTGCCGTTCGTCGTCCGCTCGCTCGTGCCGGCGCTCCGCGCCGTGGACGCGAGGATGCGCGAGGCGGCGGCGGTGCTCGGAGCGACTCCCGCTCAGGTGCGACGCGAGATCGAGCTTCCGCTGCTCGCGCGCCCTCTGGCGGTCGCCGCGGGGCTGGCGTTCGCGGTCTCGCTCGGTGAGTTCGGCGCGACGGTCTTCCTCGTCCGCGCCGACTGGCCGACCGTGCCGGTCGCGATCTTCCGCTTCCTCGGCCGTCCGGGCGAGGGCAACGTCGGCGCGGCGATGGCGCTCTGCGTCGTGCTGATGGCGCTCGTCGCGGCGGTCGCGCTCGTCTCGGAACGCGCGCTCGTCAGGGGACGGCCGCGGTGAGGCTCGCCCTCGAGGCGATCGGTGTCGTGATCGACGGCAGCTCGATCCTCGACCATGTGTCGGTCGACGTCGGCGCAGGCGAGCGGCTCGCGCTGCTCGGCCCGAGCGGGTCCGGCAAGTCGACCGCGCTCCGCGTCGCAGCGGGGCTGCAGCGGCCCACCGCCGGACGGGTCCTCCTCGACGGCGCCGACGTCACCCGCGTCCCGCCGCACCGCCGCGGGATCGGCCTCGTCTTCCAGGATGCGGCGCTGTTCCCGCATCGCGACGTCGCGGGCAACGTCGGCTTCGGGCCGCGGGTCGCGCACCTGCCCCAGGCAGAGCGCGACGCCCGGGTCGCCGAGGCGCTCGACCTCGTCGGCCTCGCTGGGACCGAGCGACGCGACGTGACGACGCTCTCGGGCGGCGAGGCGCAGCGCGTCGCGCTCGCACGGGCGCTCGCGCCGCGACCCGGCGTGCTCCTCCTCGACGAGCCGCTCGGCGCGCTCGACGGCCCGCTCCGGCAACGGCTGCAGGACGACCTCCGCGAGCTGTTCGAGCGGCTCGCGCTCACCGTCGTCCACGTCACCCACGACGTCGGCGAGGCGTTCGCGCTCGGGGACCGCGTCGCGGTGCTGCGCGACGGGCGAGTCGCCCAGGTCGCGACGCCCGAGGAGCTGTGGGCGCGCCCGGCGGACGACTGGGTCGCGCGGTTCCTCGGGATGGCGAACGTCTTCGCAGACGGCGACCGCGCCCGCGTGATCCGGCCCGAGGCGGTGCGCGTCGTCGGGGGCGAAGGGGCGGTCGTCGTGGCGGCAGACCGGGACGCGGCGGTCGTACGCCTACGCGTGCGCGAGGACGGTGGGCGCGAGCTGGAGGCGGTGGTCGTCGGCGTCGACGTGCCGCGTGTCGGGGAGCGGGTGGCGATCGACGTCGACCCGGGCGGGGTCGTCGACGTGAGGGTGTGGCGCCCGGAGATGCAGCGGCGCGGCTGAAGCCGCGCCCCGGGACTAGGTGGGACTCACTCCCACTCGATCGTCGCCGGCGGCTTCGACGTGAGGTCGAGCGCGACGCGGTTGACGCCCGGGACCTCGTTGACGATGCGGCTCGCGATGGTGTCGAGCAGCTCGTAGGGCAGCCGCGCCCAGTCGGCGGTCATCGCGTCCTCCGACGTGACGGCGCGGATCACGACAGGGTAGGCGTACGTCCGCTCGTCGCCCTGCACGCCGACGGAGCGCACCGCGGGAAGCACCGCGAAGCACTGCCAGAGGTCGCGGTAGAGGTCGGCGCGACGCACCTCCTCGAGCAGGATCGCGTCCGCGGCGCGCAGGATCGCGAGCCGCTCCTCGGTGACGTCGCCGATGATCCGGATCGCAAGCCCCGGCCCGGGGAACGGGTGACGCCAGACCATCCGCTCGGGGAGGCCGAGCTGCTCGCCGACGCGGCGCACCTCGTCCTTGAACAGCGACCGCAGCGGCTCGACGAGTTCCATGCGCATGTCGGCAGGGAGCCCGCCGACGTTGTGGTGCGACTTGATCTTCGCCGCGACGCCGACGTCGCCGCCGGACTCGATCACGTCGGAGTAGAGCGTCCCCTGCACGAGGAACCGGACGTCACCCAGCGTCCGCGCCTCGTCCTCGAAGACGCGGATGAACTCCTCGCCGACGATCGCGCGCTTCTCCTCCGGCTCGCTGACGCCCGCGAGCCGCGTGAGAAAGCGCTCGCGGGCGTCGACGTGGACGAGCGGGACGTGGAAGTGGTTGCCGAACGTCTCGACGACCTGCTCCGCCTCGTTCTCGCGCAGCAGGCCATGGTCGACGAACACGCAGGTGAGCTGGTCGCCGACCGCCTTGTGCACGAGGAGCGCCGCGACGGCCGAGTCGACGCCGCCCGACAGCCCGCAGATCACGCGCTCCGACCCGACCTGCGCGCGGATCCGCTCCACCTGCTCCTCGATCACCGCGGCGGGCGTCCACGCGGGCGGGGCGCCGGCGACCTCGTAGAGGAATGCCTCGAGGATCCGCTGGCCCTGCGGGGTGTGGACGACCTCGGGGTGGAACTGGACGCCGTAGAGCGCGCGGTCGGGATCCTCGAAGGCGGCGATCGGCGTCGTCTCCGACGACGCGGTCACGCGCGCGCCGGTCGGGGCCGCGGTAACCGAGTCGCGGTGGCTCATCCACACGACCTGCTCGGCCGCGAGATCGTGGAAGAGCGCCGCCGAGCCGTCGAGCTCGACGTCGGCCTTGCCGTACTCCGACACGTCGTTCGCCTCGACCTTCCCGCCGAGCTCGAGCGCCATGAGCTGCATCCCGTAGCAGATGCCGAGCGTCGGGACGCCGAGCCCGAAGATCCCGGGATCGGCGAGCGGAGCGCCGTCTGCGTAGACGGAGGCGGGTCCACCCGAGAGGATGAGGGCCGCCGGGTTCCGCCTCGCGATCTCCTCCGGGCCGAGGCGGTGCGAGACGAGCTCCGAGTAGACGCGCGCCTCGCGCACGCGGCGCGCGATCAGCTGGCTGTACTGGCCGCCGAAGTCGAGGACGAGCACGGGACGCTCTTCGGGGACCGGCTCGGACGGCCGCTCGGGGAAGGCGAGGACGCTAGCCTCGGCGGTAATTCGGCGCCTCCTTCGTGATCGTCACGTCGTGCGGGTGGCTCTCGCGGAGCCCCGCGCCGGTGATGCGGACGAAGCGCGCGTCCTTGAGCTCCTCGATCGTCGCCGCGCCGCAGTACCCCATCGCCTGGCGCAGGCCGCCCACCAGCTGATGGACGATCGGGCCGAGCGGCCCCTTGTAGGGCACGCGCCCCTCGATGCCCTCCGGGATCAGCTCCGCGACGTCCTCGACGTCGCCCTGGAAGTACCGGTCCTTGGAGAACCCTCGCGCCTTCATCGCGCCGAGCGATCCCATGCCCCGGTACTCCTTGAACCGCTCGCCCTGGACGACGATCACGCCGCCGGGCGTCTCGTCCGTGCCCGCCAGCATCCCGCCGACCATGACCGTGTCCGCGCCGGCGCCGATCGCCTTCGCCACGTCGCCCGACGAGGTGATGCCTCCGTCGGCGATCACGGGCACCCCCGCCTCGGAGGCCGCCTGCGCGCAGTCGAAGATCGCCGTGACCTGCGGAACGCCGGAGCCCGCCACGACGCGCGTCGTGCAGATCCCCGAGGGCCCGACGCCGACCTTGACGGCGTCCGCCCCCGCGTCGACCAGGGCCTCGGCGGCCTCCGCCGTCGCGATGTTCCCGGCGATCAGGTCGACGTCGTGGGCGTCCTTCAGGCGGCGCACCATCTCGACGACGCCGAGCGAATGGCCGTGGGCCGTGTCGACGACGAGCGCGTCGACCTCGGCCTCGACGAGCGCCGCGGCGCGCTCGACGGCGTCCGTCCCGACCCCGACCGCGGCGGCGACGCGCAGCCGGCCGCGCTCGTCCTTGGTCGCGAGCGGATACGCCTCGCGCTTCGAGATGTCCTTGACGGTGATGAGCCCCTTGAGGCGCCCCTCGAGGTCGACGATCGGGAGCTTCTCGATGCGGTGGCGGCCGAGAATCGCCTGCGCCTCCTCGAGGGTCGTCCCGACCGGGGCGGTGACGAGCCCCTCCCTCGTCATCGCGTCCGCGACGCGCATCGTCGAGGGGACGCCGAAGCGGAGGTCGCGGTTCGTCAGGATGCCGACGAGCCGCTCGTCGTCGTCCGTGATCGGGATCCCCGAGACCCGGTAGCGCTGCATCAGCTCGAGGGCATCGCCGACGAGCGCCTCGGGCGAGAGCGTCACCGGCTCGACGATCATGCCGGCCTCCGAGCGCTTGACCTTGTCGACCTC
>DATBIQ010000144.1:0-30856 GCA_036556865.1 Gaiella sp. | reverse complement strand
GGCCCGGTCGCCGCCGTCGAGGACGTCCTCGCGCTCGAGGACATCGACGAGCTGATCGTCTCGACGCATCCGGAGCAGAAGTCGGGCTGGGTGCGCAAGAAGAACGTGCTCGCCGAGCTCCGCCGGCTCGCCGGCGACCGGCCGTTCACGCACGTCGTCTCCGACGTCACGGGCCGCACGGGCCGCGCCAACGTGCTCGTCGTCGCGAACGAGACCGTCCTCGGCGACCGGCTGCTCGATCGCATCCGGGAGCGGGCTGCGCAGGGCCCGGCCGGGTTCCTGATCGTCTCGCCCCAAAGCGACCCCGGCCAGGGCGAGCACCCGGAGGCCGAGCGGCGGCTCCGGCAGGCGCTCGCGACCTTGCGCGACGAGGGCATCGAGGCGCACGGCCAGATCGCCCACCCCGACCCGTACGCGGCGGCAATGCAGGTGATCGAGGACGAGCGGGTCGACGAGCTGATCGTCTCGACGTTCCCCGGCGAGCGGTCGGGCTGGCTGCGCCGCGACGTCGTCGAGCGGCTCCGCAAGGATGCGGGGGTGCCGGTCGAGCACGTCGTCGCCGACGTTCCGGCGGTGACCGGAGGTGCGCGATGAGCGCGCACGCCGAGCCGCTCTCCGACCACGGCGCCCATCATCACGGGCCGCCACCGGCGAATCGCAGCTCGCGGCTCGACCCCGCGACGCTCGGGATGTTCCTCTTCATCGCCTCCGAGGCGATGCTCTTCGGCGCGTTCTTCACGGCGTACTTCTTCGTCCGCGTCGTCAACCCCGATGCGCCGGCCACGTGGCCGCCGCCCCCGTACGAGTTCCCCGTCTTCGTCGCAGGCGTGAACACGGCGATCCTCGTCACGTCCAGCTTCACGATCCACTGGGCGACGCAGGCGATCAAGCGCGGCGACCGGAACGGCCTCCGGGCAGGCCTCGTGATCACGATCCTGCTGGGCTCGGCGTTCCTGCTGACGCAGATGGTCGAGTACGCGCACGTCGGCTTCAACACCGGGGACGGGGCGTTTGCGTCCGTCTTCTTCGGGCTCACGGGGCTCCACGGCGCGCACGTGTTCGTGGGCCTCTCGCTGCTGACGATCGCCGCGGTCCGTGCCTTCCGGGGCCACTTCTCCCCCGAGCACCACCACGGCGTGGAGATACCCGGGATCTACTGGCACTTCGTCGACGTGATGTGGATCATCGTCTTCTTCGCGGTGTACATCCTGTAGGCATCTGCACTGCGCGCGTCCGCGCGATAATGCGGAACGGCACCAACGTCGAATCAAGGCCTTGACGGACCGGGAGGAGGCGGAGCCGCATGAAGAATCCACTCAGGGACGAGGCGTCGGCGTTCCAGGTCGTGCTCGTGACGCTCGGGGGCGCGATCCTCGTCGTGCTCGCCGCGTGGGTCAACACGTGGCTCGGACTCGTCGTATTCCTCGCGCTCGTCGCCGTGGCGCTCTGGGCGATCAGGGGCGGGATCCGTCCGCGCCCACCGCAGGCGCACGTCGTCCACGACGGCGGTCCCGCTCGGAAGATCCTCGTCGTGGCGAACGAGACGGTCGGCGGCGACGAGCTGCGCGAGCTCCTCGGTCGCAAGGCGGAAGGCGTGAGCGAGGACGTCCTCCTCGTCTGCCCCGCGCTCAACACGCGCGTCAAGACCTGGACGTCCGACGAGGACGGCGCGCGGGCCGCTGCGCAGCGGCGGCTCGACGAGTGCCTCGCCCGCCTCCGCAACGCCGGCGTCAGCGCGCGCGGCGACATCGGGGACGGCGACCCGCTCCAGGCGCTCGAAGACGCCCTGCGGACGTTCCCGGCGGACGAGATCGTCGTCTCGACCCACCCGCCCGGCCGCTCCAACTGGCTGGAGCAGGGCGTCGTGGAGAACGCTCGGATGCGCTTCGACGTCCCCGTGACCCACGTCGTCGTCGACCTCGCGGCCGAGACGACCGTGTAGCTCGCCGGTCTACTTCCCGGCGTTCTCGGCGACGAACGTCGCGACGGCCTCGATCTGGGCGTCGCTCAGCTGGCCCTTGAACGACGGCATTCCCCCCCGTCCGTTCGTGACACGGTCGATCGCGAGCTCCTTCGAGGGCTTGGCCTCGTCCAGGTTCGGGCCGACCGTGCCGCTCGCCCCCGCGGCGGCGAGCGTGTGGCAGCCGCTGCAGCCCGCGGACGCGAAGATCGCCTTCCCGTCCGTGCCGCCGCCCGGCGGCGTGGGCTTCGGCGGGTTGGCCGGGTCGATCGGGTTGCCCTCGGCGTCGAGACCTGCGACCGAGGCGACGTACGTGGCGACGTCGTCGGCGTCCTGCCCCTCGAAGATGTTCGCCGGCATCCCGGGAGCGCCCGTCGACGGCGTCGTCACCGGATACGCGATCTGGGCGCGCACCACCTGCAGGATCGTGTCCTCGCCGAGCCCGTCGATCGGCGACTGGACGAAGGCGTAGTCGAGGTCGGGGCCGATCTTCCCGGTCGTCCCGGCATCGGCGAGCGTGTGGCAGCTGCCGCAGCCCTTGGTGAAGAGCTCCTTGCCGCGGATCTTGTCGCCCGCGGGCTGCGTGTATCCGACGGTGTCGCCGCATGCCGCGAGACCGAGGGCCGCGACGACCGCGAGCACGACCAGCGCGACGGCCTGTCGCCTGCGTCGGCTCGTCGTTCGGAGGGCGACCTGCTCCACGCGGGAGCGAGTCTATCCCGACGCGGCGGCGGCGGTCCCCCGAAGCTGCTTCAGCTGCTGGCGCACGACGGCGGCGCTCGGGTCGTCCGGCGCGAGCTTCAGGAACTGCTCGTAGGCGGCGATCGCAGTGGCGCCGTCCCCGACCTGCTGGGCCGCCTGCGCAAGCTCGAGCTGGACGTTCGGGTCGTTCGGCTGCAGCGCGACGAGCCGCCTGTACGCGTCGACCGCGAGCGTCGCCTCCGTCTGGGCGTCCTGGAGCGCCGCATTCACCCGCTGGCTCGCCTCGGCGTTGACCGCGGTCGCGACGGGGTCGTCGAGGGCGTTCTGGCCGGAGGAGCCGACGAACGCGGTGAAGCTCTGCGACGGCGCGAGGAACGCGGCGCGAACCTGCGCGAGCTGCGCGTCACGCTGCCGCTCGGTGGCGCGCGTGAGATGGAGGCCGGCGAGCTCACGGTAGGCGTTCGCGTCCCTCGGCCGGAGGTCGATGGCCGTGTTCAGGGCGACGATCGCCTCGGCGGTGTTCCCCTCCGTCTCGAGCGCCGTCGCGTAGTCGCGCCACGCCTGCGGATCCTTCGGCCGCTCCTCGGTCGCCTTGCGGGTGCTCGACACGGAGGGGCCGGAGGAGCCGCCCGAGCCGCGGAAGATGTCGCCGACGCCCGTTCCCCCGGCGCCGACGCCGAAGACGACGAAGCCGAGCCCGAACACGAGGGCGAGCAGGACGAACATCCACTTCGCATGGCGCCGCAGGCGCGGGAAGAACATCGTGTCCTCGATCGCCGGAGCGGTCGAGCCGCGCGGACGCGCTGGCGCTACCGCAGCATGCGGCTTCGCGCTCTTCGGGCGGCTCTTCTCGAATCGGGCCATGCGCTCGTGCCTCGCCGGTAGCGGTCCTCGCCTGCCACGAGAGTAGCTGCAACCCGATCGGGCGACCCCCCGAGCACCGTTGCCACAACAGGATCTTCAACGGGCTCGAACGGTGACCCCTCGAGCGAGATCACCGCCAGGTCGGCCCGCTTGCCGGGCACGAGCGAGCCGATCTCGTCGTCGAGGCCGAGCACGCGTGCGCCGCCGAGCGTGGCGAGCTCGAGCGCCTCCGCCGCGCTGAGCGCGTCCGGACGGCGCTCCCGAGCTCGTGCGGCCACGATCGCCGTGCGGAGCTCCTCGAACATGTCGAACGACGGCGTCGACGCCGGGCTGTCCGTGGCGATGCCGACGGTGATGCCCGCGTCGAGCAGCTCGCGCACGGGAGCGACGCCGCAGCCGAGCAGGCCGTTCGAGCGCGGACAGTGGGCCACGCCGACCCCGGCCGCGGCGAGCAGCCCGATCTCCTCGTCGTCGACGTGCACGCAGTGCGCTGCCGAGACGCCCGGGCCGAGAAGACCTGCTCCGGCCAGCATCCGCACTCCGGTCTCGCCGGACGGCGGGACGAGGAGCTCGGCCAGGGGAGTCCAGTCACCCGCGCCCTCGACCAGCCACGGCCGCTCGGCCGGGCTCTCCGCGATGTGCGTCTGCAGCGGCAGCCCGAGGTCCGCGCAGGCGCGGAACACCTCGAGGGAGCACGTGTACGGCGCGTGCGGCGAGATGCCGAGGCGGACTCGGTCGCAGAGGACGCCTTCGATCCGCGACCGGTGCTCGTGGAACCGGTCGAGCGCGCTGTCGTCTCGTCCGAAGACCTCGAGGAAGACGACGGCGGCCAGGCCCGTCTCGGCTGCTGCCTCGGCTGCCGCACCCGCAAAGCTGCAGTCGCCGATCGTCGTGATCCCCGAGCGTAGGCACTCCAAGGCGCCGACCGTCGCGATCGCGCGCATCTCGTCGAGGCCGATCCGCTCCTTGCGGCGGATGTGGAGCCCGATCCAGGGCACGAACGGCAGGCCGTCGCCGAAGCCGGCGTACACCGCGTACTCGAGGTGCGAGTGGGAGTTGACGAAGCCGGGGACGACGACACAGCCGTCGAACCGCTCGCCGACGCCGAGGTCTTCGGTCGTGCCGACGCCGGCGATCCGGCCGTCCTCTCCGATCGCAACCGCCCCGTCGCCGATCGGCTCGCCCTCGACCGGGACGACCCAGTCGGCGGAGACGATTCTCACAGGGCTTCTGCGGCGGAGCGCTCCCAGCGGCGCTCCATCACCACGGCGATCCAGATCGAGAGCTCGTAGAGCACGAGGAGCGGCGCCACCTCGAGCACGAGCGAGACCGGGTCGACCGTCGGCAGGAGGATCGCGAACGCGAGCATCCCGACGTAGCCGATGCGTCGGTTGTGCCGGAGGCGGTCGGCCGTGAGGACACCGAGGCGCACGAGCGCGAGCACGAAGATCGGCATCTCGAACGCGATCCCGAAGGCGAGCAAGGTCAGGGCGACGAACGAGAGGAAGTAGCTCGCCCGAATCTGCTCGGTGTAGAGCTCCGAGTCGTAGTCGACGAGGAACGAGAGCGCCCTCGGCAGCACGATCGTGTAGCAGAACACGACTCCCGCCACGAAGAGGCCCGTCGCGAGCACGACGAAGACGCCGAGGATCCGCTGCGTCTCGCGACCGACGGCCGGGGCGAGGAAGGCCCACACCTGCCAGAGGATGATCGGCAGGACGAGTGCGACGGCGGCGTAGAAGCTGACCTTGAGCGACGTCGTGAAGGGCTCGGTCACGCCGAGGGTGACGATCGGCGTCCCCTCGGGGACGAGGTCCATGAGCCGACGGATCAGCTGCGAGTGGAACGCGTAGGTGAGCGCGAACGCCGGGACGATCGCGACGATGCAGATCAGCAGCCGGTGCCGAAGCTCGGTCAGGTGCTCGACGAGGGTCGCTTCCTCGTCGTGGCTCAGGCGCCGCGGCAGGATCCGGCGGGCCACCGCTCGCGGGAGCTGTTAGGAGACGGTGTCGCGCTCGCGCGCGGTCGTCGCGGTCGCCGACGTCTCGGCGGGCTCGGCAGGCGGCAGCTCGCCGACCTCGTCGAACCCGTCGTCGTCCTTGCCGGACACCGATTCCTTGAACTCGCGCATCCCCTTGCCGAGCTGACGCCCCATCTCCGGGAGCCGCTTGGGGCCGAAGACGAGAAGCAGCACGAGCAGCAGGATGAGCAGCTCCCAGATGCCGATACCGAAGGGCATGCGCAGAGCGTAGCGGGTCGAGGGCATTCGCCCGCGTGGATCTGGTTAAGGAGCGCCTGCGGGGCACGCACCTGGACACGACCGGGGCGGGTACCATCGGGGGTGTGCGCGCAGGGGAGGTCCTGTGCGCGACATCTTCCTCGAGACCTGCAACCGAAGGACACCCGTGGCACTGCTCGAGATCACGAATCTGCACGTCGCCCTGGAGGACGGCACCGAGATCGTCAAGGGCGTCGACCTGTCCGTCGACACGAACGCGAAGCACGCGATCATGGGCCCCAACGGGTCGGGCAAGTCGACGTTCGCGTACGCCCTGATGGGGCACCCGGCGTACGAGATCACCGACGGCGACATCCGCCTCGACGGCGAGTCGATCCTCGAGCTGGGGGCCGACGAGCGGGCGCAGCGAGGCCTCTTCCTCGCGTTCCAGTACCCGCACGCGATCCCCGGCGTGACCGTCACGAGCTTCCTCCGCAGCGCGATCAACGCAAGGCGGAAGGCGGCGAACGCCGGCGAGGAGAACCCCGTCCCGGTGAAGGAGTTCCGCACCGATCTGCTGGCCGCGATGGAGCACCTGAAGGTGCCTCGCGAGCTCGCCCAGCGGTACCTGAACGACGGGTTCTCGGGCGGTGAGAAGAAGCGGGTCGAGATCCTCCAGATGGCGATGCTGAAGCCTCGGATCGCGATCCTCGACGAGACCGACTCCGGTCTCGACATCGACGCCCTGCGGATCGTCGCCGAGGGCGTCAACACGCTCGTCGGCCCCGAGATGGGCGCGCTCGTGATCACGCACTACCAGCGGATCCTCAACTACGTGACGCCGGACCACGTCCACGTCTTCGTGGACGGCCGAATCGTCGCCTCGGGCGGCGCCGAGCTCGCGCACAGGCTGGAGGCGGAGGGCTACGAGGCGTTCATGCCGGCCGGCGTGGGAGGTGAGACCTCGTGAGTCAGTCAGAGACCGACGTCATCCGCGACATCCGCGCCGACTACGGCTACGGGTGGCACGTCGACGACAAGCCGATCTACAAGGCCCCGAAGGGCCTCTCGCACGAGCTGATCGACGTGATCTCCGACCACAAGTCCGAGCCGGACTGGATGCGGAAGTTCCGCCACCAGAGCCTCGACTACTTCCTCGCCCGGCCGATGCCCGGCTGGGGCGCCGATCTCTCGGGGATCGACTTCGACAACATCCACTACTACGTCCGGCCGACCGAGAAGCAGGCCGACAAGTGGGAGGACCTGCCCGCCGAGATCCTCGACACGTGGGACCGGCTCGGCATCCCGGAGGCGGAGAAGAAGTACCTCGCGGGCGTCGGCGCGCAGTACGAGTCCGAGGTCGTCTACCACAAGCTCCAGGAGGACCTCTCCTCGAAGGGCGTCGTCTTCCTCGACATGGACTCGGGCCTGCGTGAGCACGAGGAGCTCGTGAAGCAGTACTTCTCGACCGTGATCCCGCAGAACGACAACAAGTTCGCCGCGCTCAACTCGGCCGTGTGGTCGGGCGGGTCGTTCATCTACGTGCCGCCCGGCGTCTCGATCGAGATGCCGCTCCAGGCCTACTTCCGCATCAACGCGGAGAACATGGGGCAGTTCGAGCGCACCTTGATCATCGTCGACGAGGGCGCCTACGTGCACTACGTCGAGGGCTGCACCGCGCCGATCTACTCGTCCGACTCGCTCCACTCGGCGGTCGTCGAGATCATCGTCAAGAAGGGCGGCCGCTGCCGCTACACGACGATCCAGAATTGGTCGAACAACGTCTACAACCTCGTCACGAAGCGGGCGGTCGCCTACGAGGACGCGACGATGGAGTGGGTCGACGGGAACCTCGGGTCGAAGGTGACGATGAAGTACCCGGCGATCTGGCTGATGGGCGAGCGCGCCCACGGCGAGGTGCTCTCGATCGCCTTCGCCGGCAAGGGCCAGCACCAGGACGCCGGCGGCAAGGTGGTGCACGTCGCGAAGAACACGTCGAGCGTCATCACCTCGAAGTCGATCTCGAAGAACGGCGGGCGCGGCGGCTACCGCGGCCTCCTCGAGGTCGCGAAGGGTGCGCACGGCTCGAAGTCCAAGGTCGTCTGCGACGCGCTGATCCTCGACGAGGAGTCGCGCTCCGACACGTACCCCTACATCGACGTGAAGGAGAACGACGTCGACCTCGGCCACGAGGCGACGGTCTCGAAGATCGGCGAGGAGCAGCTCTTCTACCTCATGAGCCGCGGGCTGTCGGAGGCGGAGGCGAGCGCGATGATCGTGGCGGGCTTCGTCGAGCCCATCACGAAGGAGCTCCCCCTCGAGTACGCGGTCGAGATGAACCGCCTGATCCAGCTCCAGATGGAGGGCTCGGTCGGCTAGAGACGGCAAGTGACACTGTGTCACTTGCGCCTCGCGCGCAGCTCACCATGGCGGGAACCACCATCACGCGGGCCGACTTCGTCGCGGTGCCGTCGACCGATTGGCGTCGCTCGCGGGCGTTCTACGTCGACACGCTCGGTCTCCGTCCCGACGACCGCAGCCAGGGCGAGTTCTGGGTGGGCGAGCAGTGCTTCGGGATCTACGAGCCGACGCAGTTCGGGCGCGAGTTCGCCCCGCAGACGACCGCTCATCTCGCGCTCCACGTGGACGACGTCGCCGCCGCGCGCGCCGAGCTCGAGGCGAAGGGGGTCGTGTTCGAGGGCGAGACCTTCGACACGGGCGTGTGCCACATGGCGTTCTTCCGCGACCCCGACGGCAACGCCCTCATGCTCCACCACCGCTACGCACCGCGCGACGAGGAGTACGCCGGCACGTGATCACCGTCGAGCGCACCGACTTCGTCTCGGTCCCCGTCACGGACATGGAGCGGTCGATCCGGTTCTACGGCGAGACCCTCGGTCTTCCGCGCGCGTCGAAGACGGAGGGGTGGCCCGAGTTCCAGCTCGGCGAGAACGTCTCGCTCTACCTCGTCGACCCGACGAACATCGGCCGCGAGTTCGAGGGGCCGCACACGTCGTCGATCGCGCTCCGCGTCCCAGACGTCGCAGCGGCGCAGCGGGCGCTCGAGGCGAAGGGCGTCGAGTTCTTCGGCGAGCCGTTCGACACCGGTGTCTGCCACATGGCGATCTTCCACGACCCCGACGGGAACACGCTCATGCTCCACCGGAGGTACGCGCCCCGTGAGAACTGACCTGCTCGAGCGCTACCGCGCGCTGCCGCTGCCCACGACACGGGACGAGCACTGGCGCTTCACCGACCTCGCCGGCTTCGACCCCGACGCCTGGAGCGCCGAGGCTACGTCCGCCGCGGCGGTCCCGTCGATGCTCGACCTCGACGTCGCCGCGTCGGCGACGATCGACGAGTCCGGCATCTCGGTGTCGGGCGCCGTGCCCGAGGGCATCCGCTTCGAGCCGCTGACGGACGACAACCCGCTCGTGGGCTCGCTCGTCCAGCCCGACGACAAGCTGCGGGCACACAACGCGGCCGTCTGGCAGCACGGGCTCCTCGTCCACGTGCCGGCCGGCGCCGAGCTCGAGCAGCCGCTGTACCTCCGGGTCGCGAGCAACGTCGCCGGCGGGTCGCTCTTCTGGCGTGTCCTCGTCGTGGCGGAGCCCGGCTCGCGCTTCACGCTGGTGCAGGAGCTGACCTCGGCCCGCGACGATCTCGAGTCCTACGTGAACGGCGTCGTCGAGGTCGTGGTCCGGGACGGGGCGAAGGCCGAGATCGTGAACGTCCAGCGGCTCTCGCGCGCAGCCTGGCTCTTCGCCTCCTGCCATGCCCGCGTCGAGCGCGACGCCGAGCTCGACTGGGTCGAGGGCGGCTTCGGCTCCGCGCGGGGGAAGGTGTGGATCCAGAACGACCTCGCCGACCGCGGGGCCACCTCGCGCGTCACGGGCGCGTACTTCGCCGACGGAGAGCAGCACCTCGACTACGACACGTACCAGCTGCACGCCGCACCGGACACGACCTCGGACTTCGCGTTCAAGGGCGCGCTGCGCGACGCCGCAGCGACGGTCTGGCGCGGGATGATCCGCGTCGAGGAAGGCGCGCAGAAGACGAACGCCTACCAGGAGAACCGCAACCTCCTCCTCTCCAAGACGGCGACCGCCAACTCGATCCCGGGGCTCGAGATCCTCGCGAACGACGTCCGTTGCACGCACGGCGCGACGCTCTCGCAGGTCGACCGAGAGCAGCTCTTCTACCTGATGGCCCGCGGCCTGCCCCGCTCGGAGGCGGAGCGGCTGATCGTGCGCGGCTTCTTCCAGGACGTCCTCGACCGCATCGACATCACCCCGGTGCGCGAGGCGCTCGGCGCAGCTCTCGAGGCGCGGATCCCGCAGGCCTGAGCTCGCTCGCGAGCGGGGTTCCGCAGGAGCGGAATCCCGCCGCTTGTGCCCCCGCCTGTCGGCGGGGGCGAATTCCTGAAGGCGCCCGCTGTCGCGGTCGCAACGACGTCCTTGCCATCCGATCCCGCACCGTGCGTGCAAGTATCTCGGCGTGTCCCGCTGCTGCGCCGGCGAGGCGCTCGACATCTTCAGCGAGAAGGGCGCGCGCCGTGAGCTGCGGCGCTACCTCGAGCACGGGCTCGGCGGCGATGACGCCAAGCTGATCGCCGCATGGGCCGCGGAAGGCGGGCTCGACGGCGAGACGGTCGTGGAGGTCGGAGGCGGCGTCGGTCAGATCCAGGCCGAGCTCGTCCGCCGCGGCGCCGCGCACGGCGAGGTCGTGGAGGTCGTCGCGGGCTACGTCGGCCCTGCGTCCCAGCTTGCGCGCGCCGCGGGGATCGAGGATCGCACCTCCTTCGTGCTGGCCGACCTGCTCGAGGATCCCGCTGCCGTCGAGCCGGCGGACATCGTCGTCCTGCGCCGCGTGGTGTGCTGCTCGCCCGACGGGCCCGCGCTCCTCGCCGCGGCGGCCGCCAAGGCGCGCCGGACGCTGCTCGCGAGCTATCCACGGCACCGCGTCGTCACGCGCGCCGTCTCACGGCTGCAGAACATCTGCTTCCGCGTGATCGGGAAGCGGTTCCGCTCGTTCGTGTACTCGCCGGCGGAGCTGCAGCGTGCGGCGGCCGGCGCCGGGCTGACGCAGTCGCGTGTCTCCCGTGGCTTCGTCTGGGAGACCGCCCGGTACGACCGCGCGGCATAGGCTTTGGTCATGGAGGAGATCGGGCTCTTCCCCCTCGGGCTCGTCCTGCTCCCGACCGAGCAGGTCCCGCTCCACATCTTCGAGCCGCGTTACCGCGAGCTGGTCGCCGAGTGCCTCGCGAACGAGCAGCCCTTCGGGCTCGTCTACGCCGATGACGACGGTCTGCGCCGGACCGGGACGCTCGCGAGCGTCGTCGAGGTCGTCGACCGGTTCGACGACGGCCGGCTGAACATCGTGGTCGAGGGCGGAGACCGGTTCCGCCTCGTGGAGCTCACCGACGGCCGGGCCTTTCACACCGGCACGATCGAGCCGTTCGCCGACATCGACGACCCGCCTCCGCCGGACGACGTCAAGCGCGGCCTCGGGCTCTTCGCCCGTCTCGTGGAGCTCACCGGCGCCGAGGTGGAGGTTCCCGACGAGAGCCTCGACCAGCCAGCGTTCGCGATCGCGTCGCGGTTCGAGCTGGCGCCCGAGCTGAAGCTCGAATTGCTCGAGGAGCCGAGCGAGCGGCTTCGCCTGCGTCGGCTCTGCGAGATCCTCGAGACGGTGGCCACCGTCGTGGAACGGCAGCGCGAGGTCGCCGAGCTCGCGCAGCGCAACGGCCGCGTGAAGCCGACGGGGGCCTAGCGGCAGCGCGGAGGGCCATGGCTACGATGGCCGTATGACCTCGACGACGCTCCCGGCGCTCGATGCGCACCGCCTGCGCGCCGACTTCGCCGTGTTCGAGGAGCTCGTCGACGGCCGGCCGGTCGCGTTCCTCGACTCGGCGGCGTCGACGCAGAAGCCGCGCCAGGTGCTCGACCGGATGCGCAGCTTCTACGAGCACGAGTACGCGAACGTCCACCGCGGCGTCTATCGCCTCGCAGAGCGCGCCACCGAGGGCTTCGAGGGCGCCCGCCGCACCGTCGCCGCGCTGCTGAACGCGCCGTCCGAGAAGGAAATCGTGTTCACGCGGAGCGCGACGGAGGCGATCAACCTCGTCGCCTACGCGTGGGGCCTCGACAACCTCGGCCCGGGCGACGTCGTCGTGATCACCGAGCTCGAGCACCACGCCAACTTCGTCCCGTGGCAGTACATCGCCCATCGAACCGGAGCGAGCTTCCGCAACATCCCGATCGACGACCTCGGGGAGCTCCAGCTCGACGCGCTCGACGCCCTCGCCCGCGAGGGCAACGTCAAGGTCGTCGCGAACAACCTCGTCTCCAACACGCTCGGGACGATCAACCCGGTCGAGACGCTCGCGGCGTGGGCGCACGAGCAGGGGGCGATCATGGTGGTCGACGCGGCCCAGGCGGCGCCGCACCGCCGGGTCGACGTGCAGGCGCTCGGTGCCGATTTCGTGGCGATCTCCTCGCACAAGCTCTGCGGCCCGAGCGGGATCGGCGCGCTCTGGGGAAAGCGGGAGCTGCTCGAGGCGATGAGCCCGTTCAATCTCGGCGGCGAGATGATCCGCTCGGTCGGGCTCGAGAGGACGACGTTCAACGAGCTGCCCTACAAGTTCGAGGCGGGCACGCCCGCGATCGCTGAGGCGGTCGGTTTCGGAGCGGCGATCGACTACGTCTCCGAGATCGGCCTCGAGGCGATCGAGCGGCACGAGCACGCCCTCGTCGAGGAGACGATGGCCAGGCTCGACGAGCTTCCGTGGGTGCGCGTGTTCGGGCCGCCACCCGACCGCCGCGCGGGGATCGTCTCGTTCGACGTCGAGGGAATCCATCCGCACGACGTCGCCCAGATCCTCGACTGGGAGGGTGTCGCCGTCCGCGCCGGCCATCACTGCACGCAGCCGCTGATGACGCGCCTCGGCGTCGCCGCGACGACGCGCGCGAGCTTCTACGTGTACTCGATCCCCGAGGAGATCGACCGGCTGCTCGCCGGGCTGCACAAGGTCAAGGCCTCACTGGGCTGATGTCGGAGTTCGAGCAGCTGTATCGGGAAGTGATTCTCGATCACTACAAGGCGCCCCGGAACCACGGCGTGCTCGAGCCCCACGACGCGATCGCCGAGGGCCAGAACCCGTTGTGCGGCGACGAGGTGACCGTCTCGGTCCGATTCGGCGAGGGCGACGTGATCGAGGACCTCGGGTTCGAGGGGCGCGGGTGCGCGATCAGCCAGGCCGCGACGTCGATGCTCACCGACCTCGTCAAGGGGCGGACGGCGCAGGAGGTCTCGACGATGCCGAAGGACGAGCTGCTCGAGGAGATCGGAATCCCGCTCACGCCCGTGCGGCTCAAGTGCGCCCTGCTCGGGCTGGGCGTGCTCAAGGTGGCGCTGCATCGCGCGAAGGGAACGCCGCTCCCCGACGAGTGGGGGACCTCGTCCGGGGAGATCTCGCTCAGTTGAGCGAGATCGAGGCGCTCCCGCTCGAGGAGCTGCCGGACGGGTCGATGCGACTCGTCCCGGCGGACGGCTTCACGATCGGGCTCTACCACTGCCAGGGCCAGCTCCACGCGGTCGAGGACCGGTGCACGCACGACGACGGGCCGCTCTGCGAGGGCGACTGGGACTGCGAGGCCTGCGAGGTCGTCTGTCCGCGGCACGGCTCCCGATTCGACCTCCGGACGGGCGCCGCGCTGTCCCTCCCCGCCTATCTCCCGGTCCCGACCTACCCCGTCCGCGTCCGCGAGGACGGGATGATCGTGATCGCGGTGGAATAGTCTCGGCGGGTGCTCGACGAACGCGTGAGAGGCGTCCTCGCCCGGTTGGAGGCGGAGGACGCCGCCGAGCGGCAGGCGGGCGTCCCGCTGGCCGAGCGGTCGCTCGCCGTCGGCCCCGAGTCCGGGCGGCTGCTGTTCGCGCTCGTCGCTCCGAACCCCGGGTGCGAGGTGCTCGAGCTCGGCGGGTCGCGCGGCTATTCGACGATCTGGCTGGCGGCTGCCGCGCGCATCCTCGGCGGTCGCGTCGTGTCGCTCGAGAGGGACGAGCGCAAGGCGGAGCAGTGGCGCCGGAACATCGCGGACGCAGGGCTCGACGAGTGGGCCGAGCTCGTCGTCGGCGAGGCGAAGGAGACCCTGGGCCCGCTCGAGGACGGCTTCGACGTCGTGTTCCTGGACGCGTGGAAGGACGACTACGAGCTCCTCTTCGGGCTCGCCCGCCAGAAGCTCGACCCGGGCGGGGTCGTCGTCGCCGACAACGTGACCACGAGCGAGACCGTGCAGGCGTACGCCGCTGCGCGCCAGGCCGACCCCACGCTCGTGTCCGTCACGGTTCCGATCGGGCACGGGCTCGAGGTCACGACCGTCCTCGCGCCCTGACACCCCGCCTGCGGGCCGGACTGGTGGCCCGTCCACCGCCGTTGCTATGGTTGGCCTACCGCGGAAAGGAGGTGGTCGGGTGTCAGATTCGTGTAGTACCGGCAGTGGAGGTGTCAGCGGGTAGAGGCGTGTCCCCGGGACCTACGGGGAATCGCCATAGCCACGCGTAGGGGACTCGCGCTTTCGCGCCGCCGGCCACCTCGGTCAGGCTGGAAGCGCCTCTACCAAATCCAACGCTGGTCACCGCAACGTTCGAAGGCCGCCCAACGGGCGGCCTTCGACGTTCTGGGCCGCGGCTCCGGCCGTGCGCTGCCTTTCAGCGGCTGGCAGCCGCGACGCGCCGCAGCTGCTCGTCGAGCCCGACGAGGTCGGCGAGCCCGAGACGTCGCATCGAGGCGCCGCCGTCCGAGACGACGTTGTCGGGCCCCTCGAGCATGCGCAGCTGGTCACGCGTGACGAGCGCGGGCGGAACGCGCTCGAACACGGCCGCAGGCCCGCGCGCGAGCCAGAACGGCACGTGGATCGCGGGGCGCCGGGTCCCGAGCGCCGCCTTCAGCCGCCGCCAGAGGTCGCTCCACGTCACGGCCTCGGGGCCTCCGAGCTCGATCGGGCCGCTCGTGCCCTCGGCGTCGACGGCGAGCCTCACGGCGCGCACGAGGTCGTCGACCCAGATCGGCTGCACGCGCTGCGTGCCCGGGCCGATCACGGGCGTGAGCGGGAAGAGCCGCGCGATCCGTGCGAACCGGGGGAGCGCGCCGCCGTCGGTGCCGAAGACGAAGCTCGGGCGCAGGACGGCGTGCTCGACGCCGCACGCGGCGACCGCCTGCTCCGCGGCCCACTTCGCGCGGAAGTAGGGCACGGTGGCGCCCGGGCCGGTGCCGAGCGCGCTCATCAGGACGATCCGCCGGACACCGCTCTCGCGCGCGGCCTCGACGAGGTTGCCGGTGCCGGCAGCCATGACCCGTTCGAACGTCGCCGGCGCGCCCTCGATGATCGCCACGAGGTGCACGATCGTGCGCATCCCGCGCGCTGCGATCCGCAGCGACGCCGGATCGGTGACGTCGCCTTGCACGAGCTCGCAGTCGACGCCGTCGAGCACCGCCGCTGCGCGGGCCGTGCGCACCATCGCCCGCACGTGGGCGCCGCTCGCGGCGAGGTCGCGGACGACGTGACGGCCGACGAACCCGCTCGCACCGGTGACGAGGATCATCGGCCGTCCGCGAAGTTCTGCCAGTAGCGGCTCGGCGTCGGCCCCCGCTGTCCCTGGTACTTCGACCCGAGCGCCCCGGAGCCGTACGGCGTCTCCGCGGGCTCGGACATCTGCACGAACGACAGCTGCCCGATCTTCATCGCGGGGTAGATCGTGATCGGCAGGTTCGCGACGTTCGAGAGCTCGAGCGTGACGTGCCCGTCGAAGCCGGGGTCGATGAACCCCGCAGTCGAGTGGATCAGGAGCCCGAGTCTCCCCAGGGACGACTTCCCTTCCAGCCTGGCGACGAGGTCGTCGGGCAAGGTGACACGCTCGAGCGTCGAGCCGAGCACGAACTCGCCCGGGTGCAGGATGAACGGCTCGTCACCCGTCACCTCGACGAGCTCCGTCAGGTCCTCCTGCTCCGCCTTGACGTCGATGTACGGGTAGCGCGAGTTCCGGAACACCCGGAAGAGCCGGTCGACGCGCACGTCGAGGCTCGACGGCTGCATCAGTGCGGGATCGTAGGGGTCGATGCCGATCCGGCCGGCCCGGATCAGGCGCCGGATGGCTCGGTCGGAGAGCACCATCGAGGCGGATCGTAGACCGGCGGCGTCGCGCGACGGAGGGCGTCGATCACCTACACTGCTGGACCCGGTGTCCATGTTGTATCCATCGCTCGACCCGAACGAGCGCTTTCGCGCTCGCCGGGAGGCGGTACGGCGCCGGAAGCGGCGCCGCCGCGCAGCCGTGGCGGGAGTGTTCCTCCTCGCTCTCCTTGCCCTCGCCGGCGGGATGACGCTCGCGGGGAAGTCGACGAAGTCGGGCACGGACGCCGGCACACAGCTCGCGTCCGGCGTCGCCGGCTCGCTCCAGGTGGCAACCCGGCCGCGCCCGTTGCCGGTCGAGGTCCGGGGCGTGCACGTGACCGGCGCGCTCGCCTCGCTTCCCGGCAAGCTCGCGGAGTACGAGGCGCTGACGAAATACGGCCTCAACACGATCGAGCTCGACGTGAAGGACGAGGGCGGCGAGATCGCGTTCGCGCCGGCGGGTGTGCCGCTCGCGAAGAAGACGGGCGCCATCCGGAACTACTACGACCCCGTCGAGGTCGCCCGCGAGATGCACCGCAAGGGCATCTACCTGATCGGCCGCGTCGTCGTGTTCCAGGATCCGTACCTCGCCCGCACCCGCCCGGACTTCGCGATCAAGCGGCCCGACGGGTCGGTCTGGACGACGAGCGCCGGGCTCGCATGGGTCAACCCGTACGACCGGCGGGTCTGGGACTACGCCGTGTCCGTCGCCGCCGCGGCCGCGCGCGCTGGATTCGACCAGATCATGCTCGACTACGTGCGCTTCCCGTCCGACGGCGATGTCGGCTCCGCGATCTACCCGGGCCGGACGAGTGTCCCGAAGGGCCGGCTGATCTCCAGTTTCGCGGCGTACGCGCAGCAGCGGCTCGCGCCGCTCGGGGTGCGAGTCTCCACCGCGCTGTTCGGTCTCTCGGCGACGCGCGACATGGGGATCGGCCAGGTTCCGGCCTGGATCTCCCGGAGCGTCGACCAGATCCATCCCATGGCGTATCCGGCGCTCTACGGCGGCGGAGAGCTCGGCATCGTGTCGCCGAGCGCCGAGCCCGGCGAGACGGTCTTCCGCACGCTGATCGACTTCAAGCAGCAGACGAAGGGGACCGGCGTCCAGCTGCTTCCCTGGATCCAGGACTGGAACTACCGGCCCGAGCAGGTCCTGCAGCAGGTTCGCGCGGCGCGGCTGCAGGGGGCCAAGGGGTACCTCCTCTGGAACGCATCGGGGCTCTACACGAAGCAGGCCCTGGCCCCACCCTCCTGATCGCGCACGTGCGCGTCACGGCGCAAGCCTGACGCGCGACCAGCCCACGCCGGCACGTTCGTAGCGCGCACGGTCGTGCAGCCGGCCGGGCCGGCTCTGCCACAGCTCGATCGCCCGGGGCGTGAGGCGGTACCCGCCCCAGAAGGGCGGCAGCGGGACGTCCTCCTCGCCGGCGAAGCGCCGCGCGGCGGCAGCGAGCAGCCCGTCGAGCTCGTCGCGGTCCGCCAGAGGGCGCGACTGCGGCGAGGCCCACGCGCCGAGGCGGCTCTCCCGCGCGCGCGTACGGAAGTACGCGAGCGACTCCTCGTCCGTGAGGCGCTCCACCGAGCCCTCGACGCGCGCCTGACGATGGAGCGGCGGCGACCAGTGGAAGACGAGTGCAGCGGCCGGATTCGCCTCGAGCTCGTCCGCCTTCCGGCTCTCGTGGTTCGTGTAGAACCGCAGGTCGCGCTCGAGGATCCCGCGGACGAGCACCATGCGCCCGGACGGGCGGCCATCGGGCGTCGCCGTGGCCAGCGCAGCGGCCTCCGGCTCGTGAAGCCCCGCCGACCGCGCCTCCTGGAGCCACGCGGCGAGCGCCGCGAGCGGGTCCTCGCCGATGCTCTCGAGCCACACGTCCATCAGGCGAATCTAGTGTCGGGGGGCTCGGATACGCTGGAGGAGATGGCTGCCACGAGGACGATCGAGCTGCGGACGGAGATCCCGGGGCCACGCTCCCGCGCGATCGCAGAGCGCGAGGAGCGTGTGATCGCGCATCCGCTACTCGTCCACCTGCCGATCTTCGCCGAGCGCGCGGAGAACGCGACGATCACGGACGTCGACGGGAACGTCTTCGTCGACTTCGCGGGCGGCGTCGGCGTCGTCAACGCCGGCCACGGGCATCCGCGAATCGTGGAGGCGGTCGTCGAGCAGGCGTCGCGCTTCCTGCACACCGACTTCACGGTCGTGCCCTACGAGCCTGCCGTCGCGCTGGCGGAGCGGCTCTGCGCCCTCGCGCCGATCTCCGGCGAGAAGCGGGCGGCGTTCTTCAACGCCGGCACGGAAGCCGTCGAGAACGCCGTGAAGCTCGCGCGCCTCCACACGGGCCGGCCGGGCGTGATCGCGTTCGAGGGCGCCTTTCACGGGCGCACGCTGCTCTCGATGACGATGACGTCGAAGTTCCACCCGTACAAGACCGGGATGGGGCCGTACGCGCCGGAGGTCTACCGCGCGCCGTATCCCGACGCCTACCGCGGGCCGGACGCGCTCGAGGCCCTCGCGCGGCTCGAGCGGATCTTCGAGACCCATGTGTCGCCGGAGCACGTCGCCGCGATCGTGATCGAGCCGCAGCTCGGCGAGGGCGGCTTCGTGCCGGCGCCCGCCGCGTACATGGAAGGGCTGCGCGCGATCTGCGACCGGCACGGGATCGTCCTCGTCGCCGACGAGGTGCAGACCGGGTTCGGCCGCACCGGCCGGATGTTCGCGATGGAGCACTTCGGCGTCGAGCCGGACCTGATGACCGTCGCGAAGTCGATCGCGGCCGGCTTGCCGTTGTCGGGCGTCATCGGCCGCGCGGAGATCATGGACGGCGCTCACGCCGGTGCGATCGGCGGCACGTACATCGGCAACCCCGTCGCCCAGGCGGCCGCGCTCGCGGTGCTCGACGTGTTCGAGGAGGAGGATCTCGTCGCGCGCGCGGAGACCGTGGGCGGACACATCCGCGGCCGCATGCTCGAGTGGCAGCGACGGTGGAACGCGATCGGCGACGTGCGCGGCCTCGGGGCGATGCTCGCGATCGAGCTCGTCCGCGACCGCGAGACGAAGGAGCCGGCGCCCGAGGTCGCGCTCGCGGTGATCGACGCCGCCCTTCGGCGCGGGCTCATCCTGCTGAAGGCCGGCGTCCACGGGAGCTGCATCCGCGTCCTCTGCCCCCTGACGATCGAGGACGCCGTGCTGGACGAGGCGCTCGAGGTCTGGGAAGAGGCGCTCGCCGACGTGCTCGGCTGAGCCTGCCGGCTCAGATGGAACCGCCGGTGGCGGCGGTGCAGAAGCCGCAGGCCTCAGGCCCTGCCCGCTCGAACGGCAAGTGACACTGTGTCACACGCCCTCCATCGTGCGGCGCGGTGGAGTGAGCTCGGCGGGAGCAGGCACATGCGCTCGCCCCGGGCCGGGCGGTTCGCAAGGTCGCCGCAGTCTGCGCTCCTTCGGGCCTGCCGATGCGCACGAGCTGATCGCGTTCGGGCGCGCGCACTGCGGCATCACGGGGCCGTGGCCCGACGCAGGGCGTCAGTACACGAGCCCCTTGCGCCGCTCGTGGCGCTCGAGCGCCAGCCCGATCAGGCGGTCGAGGAGCTCCTCGTACGCGATCCCCGACGCGGCGAAGAGCCGCGAGTAGAAGCTCGTCGCGGTGAACCCCGGGATCGTGTTCAGCTCGTTCATCACGACCTCGCCGTCGGAGGCCCGGACGAAGAAGTCCGCGCGTGCCATCCCCTCGCACGCCGTCGCGACGAACGCGGCGACGGCGAGCTCGCGCGCCCGCTCGACCTGCGCCTCGCCCAGCCCGGGCGGCGGGATCACGAGCTCGGAGCCGCCCTCGTCGTACTTCGACGACCAGTCGTACCAGTCGGCGTAGTTGGAGACGACCTGGCCCGGCTGCGAGGCAACCGGGCTCGGGAGGTTGCCGAGAACGCCCACCTCGATCTCCATCCCGTCGACGAACTCCTCGACCATCACCTTCTCGTCGTGGCGGCGCGCGAGCGCGACGGCGTCCTCCAGCTCCGCCTCGTCACGTGCCTTCGAGATCCCCACCGACGAGCCCATGTTCGCCGGCTTCACGAAGACCGGGTAGCCGAACGGGTTCGTCACCGCATCGCCGAGGCGGAGCGCGACGTGTCGCGCGACCGGGATCCCGGCGCCGCGCATCAGCGTCTTGAAGACGTCCTTGTCCATGCAGACGGACGAGGCGAGCACCCCCGGGCCGACGTAGGCGACGCCCGCGAGCTCGCAGAGGCCCTGGACCGTTCCGTCCTCACCGAACGGGCCGTGGAGGATCGGGAGGACGACGTCCACCGCGCCGAGCGTCGCGGGAGCCGAGTCCGCGGGCACGGGGAGCGTCTCGGCGGTCGTCGTCGCCTCGAGCTCGTCTCGCCGGTCGCCACGCGGGAGTGCCCAGCGGCCGTCGCGACCGATCTCGATCGTGCGCACCTCGTACCGCGACGGGTCGAGCGCCGCCGCGACCGACGCCGCCGACGCGAGCGAGATGTCGTGCTCGCTCGACCGGCCGCCGGCCAGCAGGGCGAGCCGGATCCGCTGGCTCACGGGACGGTCGTCGTGGTCGTCGTCGTGTCGGTCGGCGTCGTGGGCGTCGTGGGAGTCGTCACGTCCGGGGGCGGGACGTACGTGCCGACCGTGATCGTGACCGTCGACTTCGGATCCGCCTGCGCGCTCCCTGCGGGATCCTGGGACATGACGAGCCCGTCGAGGGACTCGTCGTCGGTGTCCTGGCGCACGACCGTGACCTTGAACCCGGCCGCGCGCAAGGTGGCGCGTGCGTCCGCGACGGGTTGCAGCGCGACGTCGGGGACCGTCACCGTGGTCGGCCCCTTGGACACGGACAGCGTGACGGACGATCCCTTCGACGCGGTCGAGTTCCCCGGCGGGCTCTGGTCGACGACCTCTCCGGCCGGCTGGTTCGAGTCCACGTCCGACCGGCCGACCGTGAACCCGGCCGACTGGAGCTGCGCGGTCGCGATGTCGTAGGTGAGGCCGACGACGTTCGGCACGGCGACGGGCTTCGGCCCCGACGAGACGTTGATCCGCACGGACGAGCCGGCGACGACGACGATGCCCGGCCGCGGGTCCTGGGCCGTGACGACGTTCGCGGGCCGGCTCGACGGGACCGGCACGACCCGCGCCTCCAGCCCCCGCGTCGTCAGCTCGGCGACGGCGGCGTCGCGCGAGTCGCCCACGAGCGACGGCACGGTGACCTTCGGCTTGCCGCTCGACACGAGGACCGTGACGAGCGACCCCTTCGGGAGCTTCGTGCCGGGATCGGGATCCTGCTCGTAGACGTAGCCCGGCCGCGTGTCCGAGTTGGGCAGACGTCGCACCCGCGGCTCGAAGCCGTCACCGTCGATCAGGGCGACGGCCTTCGACTCGAGGATGCCCGTGTAGATGTTGACGGAGACGGGCTCGTTCGCATCGATCTGGTCGCGGACGTTGTCGTAGAGCAGCCAGCCGCCGATCCCGAGCGCAATGGCGACCCCGAGCGCGAGGAGCCACGGCCACCACGCCCGACCGGTCCTGACCTGGCCCTCGTAGGAGCGGTACCGCTCGTCGCCGCCGTAGGACGGAGCGCGCGCGGCGACGGCGGTCGCTGCGGTCGACTCGCCCTTCAGCACCATCGTCGCGGCCTCCTCGGTCTCGGGACCGACGGCGTCGCCGCGGCCCACGAGCTCGAGGTCGCGATCCATCTCCTTTGCAGAGCGGTAGCGGTCGGCGGGCTCCTTCGCGAGCGCACGCAGGACGACGAGGTCGAGGTCGCGGGGGATCTCGCTGCGGATCGTCGAGGGCGCCGGAGGCACCTGCGAGAGGTGCTTCATCGCGATCTCGACCGGCGTCTCGCCGGTGAACGGCACCTTCCCCGTGAGCAGCTCGTAGAGGACGATCCCGGTCGAGTAGAGGTCGGACGACTCGTCGACGGGCGCGCCCCGCGCCTGCTCCGGCGAGAGGTACTGCGCCGTGCCGATGATCGAGCCCGCTTCGGTCATCTGGCTCGACCCGGCGCGCGCGATGCCGAAGTCCGCGACCTTCACGCGGCCTTCGTGGTCGACGAGGACGTTGTGCGGCTTGATGTCGCGGTGGACGATCCCGTTGCGGTGCGCGTAACGGAGCGCGGCCAGCACCTGGCGGACGTACGAGATCGCGACGGGAACCGGGCACGGCCCGCGTGTGACGATCAGCTCCTTCAGCGTCCGCCCCTCGACGTACTCCATGACGATGAAGTACGAGCCCTCGGCCTCCCCGCGATCGAAGATCGAGACGACGTTCGGATGCGAGAGACCGGCGGCGTGCGTCGCCTCGCGCCGGAACCGCTCGACGAACTGCGTGTCGTTGGCGTAGCGCTCGTGGAGCATCTTGATCGCGACCTTGCGTCCGAGCTCCTGGTCCTCGGCGAGCCAGACGTCTGCCATGCCGCCGCTCCCGAGCCTCCGCTCGAGGCGGTAGCGCCCTGCGAAGATCGTGCCTCGGCGCTCGTCGATGGTCGCCATCAGGACTCCAAGGGTAGTGACTGCATCGGCAGGGCCCCGGCCGCCCGGACAGCACCGCGCACGAGGGCGAACGCCGCCATCTAGGGGTTTCCTCCGCGCCGGAGGAGCGACTCCATCACGCTGCGCGCGATCGGGGCCGCCGTCGCGCCGCCCGTGAGGCTCTGCCGTTCCAGCGCGACCGCGATCGCGACCTCCGGCCGCCGGCCCGGCCGGCCGGCGAACGCGATGAACCACGTCGTGTTCTGGCCGGAGACGCCGGTCTCCGCCGTGCCCGTCTTGCCCCCGATGCGATAGCCGGGGATCTGCGCGGCGGTTCCGGTGCCCGCCTGGACGGCGCTCACCATCATGTCCGCGATGTCGCGGGCGTTGACGGGGCCGACGGCCCGGTCGAGGCGCTGCCGCTCCGTGCGCGAGACCGTCTGCCCCTTCGGTGAGACGATCTTCTCGACGACGTACGGGCGCATCACGATGCCGGCGTTGCCGATCCCGGCGGCAACCATCGCCATCTGCAGCGGCGTCACGAGCATCCGCTCCTGGCCGAACGCCATGCGGCCGGCGTCGACGTCCGAGTCGCGTTTCGGGTACCAGAGCTCGCCGTTCCGGTAGAGGCCGCTCGGGTACCGCTCCCCGTCGGGCGTCTCCAGCGGCGGGCGCTCGTAGAAGCCGAACTTCTTCGCCTGGTCGAGGATCCGCTTCGCACCGAGGGCCTTCCCGACGTTGCAGAACACCGAGTTGACCGAGTGCTGGAGCGCCGTCGCGAGGCTGAGGTTCCCGAACGGGCTCGACGTGTCGAAGTTGTTGACCCGCTTGCCGTACGCGATGCAGTAGCCCGGGTCGTAGAACTCGGAGTCCGGCGAGAAGCGGTTCGTCTCGAGCGCCGCGGACGCCGTCACGACCTTGAACGTCGACCCCGGCGGGTAGAGGCCCTGCGTGGCCCGGTTGATGAGCGGTGCGGCCGGGCGGCAGGCGGCGGTGATCTTCGAGATCTTCCCGAAGTTGTTCTCGACGACGTTGGGGTCGTAGCTCGGCGACGACGCCATCACGAGGAGCCTTCCGCTCCGCGGGTCGAGGGCGGCGACTGCGCCGCAGGTGCGCCCGAGCGCGTCGAGTGCCACCTTCTGCGCGTGGAGGTCGAGCGTCGTGACGACCGTGTCACCGACGATGGGCTTGCCGCGCAGGTCGTCCAGCTGTCGCTCGACGAGGCCGCCGAGGTTGCGCTCGGTGCCCGTCAGGACGCCGTTCAACGACTTCTCGAGGCCCGCGCGACTGCGCGAGGCGGTCGAGTAGCCGACGACGTGGGCCGCGAGGCGCCCTTGCGGGTAGCGGCGGAAGTAGAGCTTCTTGCCGCGCCGCTCGACGACGCGGTTCCGCGCGAGCACTCGCTCGGGAGCGAGGATCAGCCCGCGGCGGATCTGGAACTCCGAGACCCGCTGGATCTCGTTGTCCTGTCGTGCTGCGAGGCCCGGCCGCGCCCATGTCTGCCAGTACGTCGTCCCGAGCACGAGCGCGACGATCAGGCCCATGGCGGCCCACGCGACGTGGGTCAGCTGCCGGTTCACGTCGGCGCCGTCCTGACCGCGCGGTGGGAGACCAGCATCAGGAGCGCGAGCATCACGAAGTTCGAGACGATGCTCGAGCCGCCGTAGGAGACGAAGGGCAGCGTGATGCCGGTCAGCGGGACGAGGCGGAGGACGCCGCCGACGATGATGAACGTCTGCAGCGCGAAGCCGAAGGCGAGCCCGGCGGCGAGGAGCTTCGAGAAGCCGTCGTGGGCGACGAGCGAGACACGCATCGCGCGCGCGACGAGCGCGAGGAAGAGGAGGAGCACCGCGGAAGCGCCGATCAGCCCGAGCTCCTGCGCGATCGCGGAGTAGACGAAGTCCGTCTGGAGGTAGGGGATCAGCGGCGTCCCGTCGACCGTCTGGAAGGTCCCTCGGCCGATCCCGGTGCCGCCGTAGCCGCCGTTGGCGATCGAGTAGAGGCTCTTGACGAGCTGGTACGAGTCGCAGTTCTGCCGGTACTCGAGCTTGCCGTTGATCGCGCAGTAGACCTTGTCGTCCGTCCACGGCGTGAGCCAGACGGTGACGCGCTGCTGGACACGATCGAGCTTGTCGTAGAGGAGCGCCGCGCCGCCGGCGAACAGCGCGAGGCCGGCGACGACGAACGACAGGCGTCCGGTCGCCGCGTACAGCATCGCGAGGAAGATCCCGAAGTTGAGGAGCGCCGAGCCGAGGTCGCTCGTCTGGACGAGCACGAGCATCGCGCCGCCCCAGATCGCGAGGAGCGGACCGAAGTCCTTCAGCCGCCCCTGCGCGAGCGCCTCGCGCTTGTCGCGCAGGTATCCCGCGAGGAAGATGACGAGGAAGATCTTCGCGATCTCGCCCGGCTGGAACCGAAGCGGGCCGATGTCGACCCAGAGCTTGACGCCGTTCACCCGCTGGCCGAGGCCGGGGGCCGACGGCAGCATCAGCAGCACGATCGCCGAGACGCCGAAGACGTACTTGTACCGCTCGAGGACGCGGTAGTCGTAGCGCAGCCAGACCAGGACGAGGACGAAGACGGCGACGCCGACCGCGACCCAGACGAGCTGCCGGCGCCCGTCGTAGGGGTCGATCCGGTAGACGAAGGTGAGGCCGATCGCGCACAGCAGTGCGGTCAGCGGCAGCAGCGTCGGGTCGGCGTCGGGGACGATCCAGCGCGCGACCGCGTGCGCGACGAGGAAGACGGCCGCGAGAGCTGCGGCCCAGGGCAGCCAGCCGTAGTCGACGGTGCCGAGACCGGAGATCCACGCGCTCGCGAAGGCCGCCGACGCGACGAGCGCCGCGAGGAACAGCGTCGCGAGCTCCCGGTTGCGCGCGCTCACCGCACGAGGCTCCACCAGACGGCGAAGGCCGCCACGGCGAGGAGCGCCAGCACGAGGAGCAGCGCGGGCCAGCGGCTTCCCTTCCCGGCCCCGTGCCGGCTGACGTCGTCGAGGGCGGACTCGCTGGTCACCGCGTCGGGGTCCGAGGCCCCGGTGTCGCCGTCGGCCGAAACGGCCCGGGCTCGCTCGCGCTCGGCGGGCTCGCCGTCGACGAGCTCGAAGACGACCACCGTGACGTTGTCGTCGCCGCCGTGCTCGTTCGCGGCGCGAACGAGCGCCTCTGCGGCGCCGTGTGGATCGAGCCCCGAGGCCTCGATCACGCGCGCGATCTCCTCGTCGCGGACCATTGCGCTCAAGCCGTCCGAGCAGAGCAGGAGGAGGTCGCCGGGCGCGACGTCGACGGCGTGCGTGTCCACCTCGACGTCGGCCTCGGTCCCGAGCGCGCGTGTGATCACGGAGCGATGCGGATGGACCGCGGCCTCGGCCTCGGTGAGGCGACCGCTCCGGACGAGCTCTGCGACGAGCGAGTGGTCGGTCGTCAGCTGCTCGAGGCCGCCGGCGCGGTAGCGGTACGCGCGCGAGTCGCCGACGTGCGCCAGCGTGAGCACGCCCGCCCGCTCGTCGACGAGCGCCACCGTCGCGGTCGTCCCCATCCCCGCGACGGTGGGATCGTGGAGCGACCGCTCGAAGATGAGGGCGTTGGCGGCCCGCACGACGCCGACGACGTCCTGCTCGTCGCTCACGGCGGACGCGGCCTCCTCGATCGCGGCGGCGGCGAGTCGCGACGCGAGCTCGCCGGCCTGGGCGCCCCCCATCCCGTCTGCGATCGCGAAGAGCGGCGGGTCGCAGACGAATGCGTCCTCGTTCTGACGCCGTCGGCGCCCCGTGTCGGTCAGCCCTGCCGCGCGCCCGATGACCATGGTGCTAGGTCGCCTCCACGAGCAGGTCGGTGTGGCCGATCCGGATCACGTCCCCCGGCTGCAGCTGGCGCGCGCTCGTGACGCGCGCGCCGTTGACGAACGTCCCGTTGGTCGAGCCGGCGTCCTCGACCCAAAGGCCGTCCGTGCGGCTGTCGATCGTGGCGTGGCGGCTCGAGACGGTGGTGTCGGCATCGAGCCGGATGGCGTTCTCCGCCCCGCGTCCCACGCGCGCGCTGTTCGTGAGCTCGATCGACGTCCCGGGCTCGAGCGCGGGGCTCGCGAGCACGACGACACGCCGGGGCGTGATCCCGTGTGCGGCCCGTAGCGCGGCCGCCTCCGCGGGCGGAATGATGATGCTCTCCTGCGGCGCGCCCGCGGAGAGCCCGCGCGTCGCCGAGCGTACGACGAGCCAGACGAACAGGTAGAGCAGCACGAGAAACGCGACCTTGAGGCCGAGGAGCGCCTCGTCGGCCGTGACGGCGACGCTCACGAGCGCGAGCGCCCGAAGACGAGCTCGGTGCTGCCGATCGTGATGCGGTCGCCGTCGTCGAGCCGTTGTCTCCCTGCGATCCGCTCGCCGTTCACCTCGGTGCCGTTGGTCGAGCCCAGGTCCGCGACCGTCCACGCCGTCGGCCCCTCCTGCGCGACCTCGCAGTGGCGGCGGGAGACGTTCCCGTCGTCGACGCGGACGTCGCACTCGCGCGAGCGGCCGATCACGACACGACTCGTCGTGAGCGGGACGACGCGGCCGTCGACGGTCAGCGTGACGCGCTCGCGGACGACCTCGGGCGGCGGCCCGTCGGCCTCGGCGAGCGGCGCCTCCGGCCGGTACACCATCGTGGCCGCTGGCGGCTCGGGGAACGCCGGGGACGGAACGGGGACGGGCGTCGGCACGGCCGGCGCGGGCGCGGGGAGCTGCACGGCGACCGGCGGGTGCGCCTCGTCCGCCTGGACGACCCGCGTCGCGATGCCGAACTCGCCCATCGCGAGGTCGTCGTCCGTCTGGATCAGGACGCGCGGCGACGTGAGGAGCGCATAGCCCTCTCGGCGGGCGTGCTCGACGAGGTACTCCTGGAGCTCCCCCAGCAGGGAGCCCTCGTACGCAGCGAACTGGAGGCGGTCGGAGGAGGAGAGGTAGAGCGTGTACTCGTTGGGGACGTACACGCGTGAGACGGAGACCGAGCGGTGCTCGTCCATCTCCTTCGCGAGCTTGCGCGCGAGCTCGACCGGCTGCACGTGCGTGCGAAAGGCGCGTCCGAACACCCCTTCGAAGAGGCCCTCGATCTTGCTCTCGATTGCGCGAAGGACGCTCATTGACCGGGGCGCCTCCCCCGAGCGAGTCTAGCGACCACCACGCCGGGCGATCGCTGCCAGATAGGGCGCAGCGGCCAGGATGCCGCAGAGGAGCCAGGTGCCGAGAACGAAGCCCGGCCACGGGATGGACGGGCCCCATGCGAGCACGAGCGTGAGCTGGAGGACACCGAGGACCGCGATCCCCCACCGCCCTCGTGTGCGCGCGCGGGGGAGCAGGACGGCGACGATCCCGAGCGCGAGAGCCGTCGTCGCGATCGCCCGGTTGGCGTCGAGGACGGTGCCGACGGCCGAGACGACATCGGTCGGCCGCTCGCTCTCGGCGACGCCCAGGTCACCGACCGACGTGCCCCCGAGCGGCAGCATGTGGCCGGCGAGGCCGGCCACGGCGGCCGCCGCAAAGACGCCTGCGGCCGCGTGCAGCCCGCGACGCCATGCGCCGCGTGCCGGCTGCACCGCGAGGGGCAGCAGGGCGAGCAGCCCGAGCGGCGCCAGCAGCGGGCCGGCGCAGAAGGCAAGCCCGGCGCGCGCGTCGCGCCAGGTGATCGCGAGCCAGGCGAGCGCGAGCACGCCGTAGACGACCGCCGCGGCCTGCGCGACGTTCCCGAGCGGGAAGACAGGGGCCGCGAGGGCGACTGCGAGGCCGACCCGGGGCGAGCGCAGTGTCGCGAGACCCGCCACGACGGCGAGCGCCGCCAGGAGCGGCCCGGGCCAGAACGGCAGGAGCGAGCCGCCGACGGCCGTCGCGAGCGCAGCGAGCCCGGCGGGGACGAGGCGCTGCGCCGGAGGGACGGGAGTCGCGGACGGGCGGGGACGCGGCGCCGGGCGAGCGCTCCTCCGTCCGGTCGGCTTGGCCTTCGTCCTCCGGCGGTCGACGCCCGGCCGCGGGACGACGAAGGCCTCGCGCAGCTCCGCGGCGAGACGGGCCGCGGGCGGCCGCTTCGCAGGCTCGACCGCGAGTGCCGTGTCAACGGCGGCGAGGAGCCTGCGCGGAAGGTCGCCGCGGCGGGCCGACAGCGGCGGCGCGCCCGAGGCGATCGTCGACGCGACCTGCGGGAGCGGCACGCCCCAGAACGGGTGGCTTCCCGCGAGGGACTCCCAGAGGATCACGCCGACGGCCCACACGTCGCTGCGCTCGGTCGCCTCGGCGCCTGCGAGGCGCTCGGGTGAGATGTACGCGAGCGTGCCCGGGACGTCGCCGACCGCGGTCAGCGTGTCGGCCTCGTCGAACTGCGCGAGCCCGAAGTCGAGCACCCGGACCGAGATCGGGTCGCTCTCCTCGACGAGGACGTTGGAGGGCTTCACGTCGCGGTGGACGATCCCGTGCCGGTGGGCGTGCGCGAGACCGTCGAGCACCTGCGCGGCAACCTCGACGGCGGCCGCGTCCTCGAGACCGTCCGTGCGCAGCGCCTCGCGCAGCGTTCGGCCACGCACGTACTCGTAGGCGATGTAGACGTGACCCGGGTCCTCCCCGAAGTCGTAGGCCCGCACGCAACGCTCGTGGCGCAGCCGCGACGCCGCCTCCATCTCGCGTGCGGCGCGTTCCGCACGCTTTCCCTCGCGCGGGACGATCTTGAGCGCGACGTCGAGGCCGGTGCGCTCGTCGCGCGCGAGCCACACCGAGCCCGACCCGCCGCGGCCGAGTGGGCGGAGCGGGCGGTAGCGGTCGAGGACGAGCGCTCGGTCGGGAAGGGCAAACGCAGCGGACGACACCGGTTTCCCCCCTTCGCCGCGCCGCGAGAACGTCCTCCGCCCGCGAATCTCCCGTACACTCGGCCGCTGACGGCGCTCGACGGGGCCAGGCATCGTCGATCGTCGGCGCCCTGCGGAGACCCGATTCGTGACCGTGCACGACGACGACATCCTCGACTTCGACTTCGTCGACGACGAGACGCGGGAGCTCGCGCCGCCGTCGCGCCAGGGCGGTCGCCCGCCCGGCGGCGGCGGTCCACGCGGCGGCGGCCCGCGCCGGCCGCAGCTCGGCGCGCCGCACGGGATCACGCCGCTGCTGCGCCTCGCGGGCCTCGTGGCGCTCGCGATCCTCGTCGTCGTGCTGCTCGCGGTCTGGGTGCAGGGATGCGCCGGGCAGGACGAGCAGTCGGCATACGGCGACTATCTCGCGGGCGCAGGCGAGGTCGGGAGCGACTCCGCGAAGATCGGCTCCGACCTCGCGACGCTCCTCACGACCCCCGGCCTCGCGCAGGCGGAGCTCGAGACGAAGCTCGGCGGCTTCGTCCAGCGCCAGCAGCTCGACGTCGAGCGCGCGCGCGACCTCGACCCGCCCGGCCCGCTGACGCCGGCGCACGCCCATGCGATCGAGGCGCTCCAGTTGCGGGTCGCGGGCCTCCAGGGGATGCTCGACACGTTCCGCGCGACGAAGGACTCGGACGACCAGGCCGCCGCCGGCCAGCAGCTCGCGTCGTGGGGACAGCGGCTGGAGGCGAGCGACGTCGTCTGGAAGGACCTCTTCAAGGACGCGGCGCAGGCGACGATGGCGTCGGAAGGCGTGGAAGGGCTGACCGCGCCGGCGTCGGTGTTCGTCGAGAACTCCGACCTCTACACGGCCCGGTCGCTGAGCTCGATCTGGCAGCGTGTGCACGGCGCGTCGACGGGCGGCACGCCGAGCGGGCTGCACGGCAGCTCGCTCGCGTACACCAAGGTACAGCCGGCGAACGTGCAGCTCTCCACCTCCACCGAGACGAAGATCACCGTCTCGACCGACGTCTCGTTCGAAGTGGGGGTCACGAACTCGGGGGAGAACCAGGAGGTCGGGGTCAAGGTGAATCTCACGATCCCGGCGCAGCCGACACCGATCAAGAAGACCGGCACGATCGACGTGATCGACCCGGGCGAGACGAAGACCGTGACGTTCGCGGACTTCCCCGACTTCCCGTTCCAGGAGAACACGACCGTCCAGGTGAGCGTCGCGCCGGTTCCGGGGGAGACCAACACCGGCAACAACACGGCGGAGTACCCGGTCGTCTTCACGCTCCAGCCATCGTGAGTCGCTCGCCTGCGGCTCGCTCCCGCGGGGGAAACCCTGTTTCCCCCACGAGCCCCCTTCTCCTCGCTTCGTGTGGGGGAACCTTCCGGTTCCCCCACGCCCCCTCCCCACTCACGAGCCGACGGGTCGGCTCGTGAGCCTCGAGCTCGGCGTCGCGATCGCCGCCGTTGCGGTCTCTGCGGTCGCGCTGTTCGTCACGGTCGTCGCCTGGAGGCGCGTGCGCGTCCTGCGACGCGGGCAGCAGGCGATCCTCGGCGGGTCGACGACCGACGTGGTCGACTTCGCCGTCTCGCTCCAGGGGCGCATCGACGACCTCCACCGCGCCGTGGACGAGG
>DATBIQ010000143.1:0-2775 GCA_036556865.1 Gaiella sp. | reverse complement strand
GGCCGCGACGCGGCACCCGCGGGCGCGGGCGCTAACGTGAAGGCGTGACGCAGGGGCTGCGCCGCACGAAGATCGTCTGCACGATCGGCCCCGCCACCTCGAGCCCCGAGATGGTGGACCGGCTCGTCGCCGCCGGCATGGACGCCGCGCGCCTGAACTTCTCCCACGGCACCCACGAGGAGCACGGCGAGCGCGCGCGGCTCGTCCGCGAGGCGCAGGCGCGGGCTGGGCGCCCGCTCGCCCTCATTGCCGACCTCCAGGGGCCGAAGGTCCGGGTCGGAGACCTCGAGGCGCCGCGGATCCTCGTCGAGGGCGACGAGGTGACGGTCGTCGGCGGGGCCAACGGCGCCGACGGCGACCTTCCCGTGAGGCCCGCCGTTCTGACCGAGGTCCTCCTCCCGGGCCACGAGGTGCTGATCGACGACGGCCTCGTCCGCCTCCGCGTGGACGAGGTGGACGGCGAGCGCGTGCGCACCACCGTCCTCGTCGGCGGGGCGGTGGGCGCGCACAAGGGGGTCAACGTCCCGGGCGTGCCCATCCCGGTCCCCACGCTCACCGAGAAGGACTTGGCCGACCTGGAGTTCGCGCTCTCGGTCGGGGTCGACTACGTGGCGCTCTCGTTCGTCCGCTCTGCCTCGGACTGTCACGGGCTCCGCGAGCTGCTCAACGCCGCCGACGCGAAGGCGCTGGTGATCGCGAAGATCGAGAAGGGGGAGGCGCTGGAAGAGCTCGACTCGATCGTCAGCGCCGCCGACGCGGTCATGGTCGCCCGCGGCGATCTCGGCGTCGAGATCGGGCCGGCGGCCGTGCCACTCGTCCAGAAACGGGTCATCACCTCCGCGCTCGAGCACGGGAAGCCGGCGATCACGGCCACGCAGATGCTCGAGTCCATGATCTCGCGGCCGGAACCGACGCGGGCCGAGGCGAGCGACGTCGCGAACGCCGTCCTCGACGGCACCTCGGCGCTCATGCTCTCGGGCGAGACCGCCGTCGGCCAGTACCCGGTCGAGAGCGTCGCGTTCATGGATCGGATCTCGCGCGCGATCGAGCCGAGCCTCCCGTACAGGCACGAGCTCGCCCAGGCCGCCGACCAGCCGTTTCCGACGGTCGGGGAGGCGATGTCGAACGCCGCCTGCGACATCGCGGAGGTGCTCGGCGCCACCGCCATCCTCGTCCCGACGTTCAGCGGGCGCACCGCGTCGGCGGTTGCACGCCACCGGCCCCGCCGGCCGATCATCGCGGTCACCCACCGACGCCACGCCGTCCAGCAGCTGGCCCTCGAGTGGGGTGTCGTCCCCGCGGAGATGGAAGAGGCCGCGAACGTCGAAGACCTCTGGGCCCGCAGCATCACCAAGGCGCGGGAGACGGGTCTCGTCGCCCCCGGCGACCGCGTCGTCCTCACCGCCGGGACGGCCGTGAACGTCCCCGGCACGACCAACGTCATCAGAGTCGAGACGGCGTAGCCGGGACGGGCGCCGCGGGCGCTCCGTCCGATGCGTCTGGTACGAAGCAGGAGGCTGCGTCGGGCGGTCGAAGTTTGCACGCCCATGGCAGCCAGGGCTCCTCGCGCTCGAACTCGTCGTCCATCGAGGTCGGCGCTCGTCCTGCGGTGGGTCGGCGCGCTCGTGCTGGTGGTGATCGCAGTCGCGTATGTGCACCCGCTGCGTGCCTACCGGGACGCGGCCGCGAACGTCGAGGCCCGTCGGGCCGAGGTGACCAAGCTCGAGCACGGGAACGTCGTCCTCGAAAAGCGGATCGAGGAGGCTGGGACGGCCGAGTTCATCGAGCGGAAGGCGCGCCGGCTCGGGTACGTGCGGCCCGGCGAGCGCCTGTTCATCGTCGCGGGCGCCGAGGAGTGGAATCGTGCGCGCAAGGCTCGTGCCGGGGCGTCGTTACGATGATCGGGTGGACGATGCGAGAGTGGTCTCGTGGCAGCTCGGCCGGCCGGCCAGGCCGTTTCGGCGAGTGGCGCTCCGCTGTCCGCACGGGTTTCCCGCGGTTACGGAGCAGGCCCCGTACGACGCCGACGGGAAGCCGTTCCCGACGACCTTCTACCTGACTTGCCCCTGGCTCGACGCGGCAATCGCGCGGCTCGAGGCAGCCGGCGGCGTCGAGCGCTGGTCGCGCGCCGCCGAGTCGGAGCCCGCGCTCGCCGCGAGTCTCGCCCGCGCCGACCGTGAGCAGCGTGAGCTGCGTCCCGAGCTCGACGTCGGCATCGGTGGCACTCGGGTCGCAGGCAAGCTCAAGTGCCTTCACGCCCACGCGGCCTTCGCGCTCGCGCGCCCGGGCTACGAGCTCGGCGAGCGCGTGCTCGCCGAGGCGGGCGAGCGGTGGTGCGGCGACAGGCGCTGCGAGCAGGCGCTCGACGGCGAGGCGTAGTGCTCGCGAGCGCCAGGCAGCAATGGGACGACGGCAGGCGTCGCCTCGACGCCGAGGGCGAGGGCACCGCGCGGTCGCGGCACCTTGCGGCGCTCGTCGACGCCGTCCTCGCCGAGTTGCGCCGACGCGTCGGGCAGACGTTCACGCTCGCGGAGCTGGCGAGCGCCTACGAGGGGTCGGAGGAGTGGGTCCGCGAGGTCGTCGCGGGCGCGACCACGCCGCGGTCGCGGGCTGGCATCCGCGACGCGGCGCTCATCCAGGACGCGGCGTTCGCGCTCTACGCCCGGGGCGCGAGCGACTACCGTCCCTGACCAATGGCGTCGTCGACCGGAGCGGCTCGAGCGGAGGAGCGTCGTCGGACACGCCGCCGGTCCCGGGGTCGCCGCCTCACGGTGT
>DATBIQ010000142.1:0-23333 GCA_036556865.1 Gaiella sp. | reverse complement strand
GCTTTCCGGGTCGATCTGGACGCGCGACGGGGCCCGCCAGCTCCGCGTCGCCCGCGCGCTCCGGACGGGCGCGATCGGCATCAACTCGAACAGCTCGGTGTTCCCCCAGGCCCCGTTCGGCGGCTACAAGCAGTCGGGCGTCGGCAAGGAGCTCGGGATGGAAGGCCTCGTCCACAACACCGAGCTGAAGAGCGTGTTCGTCTCGACCGAGGCGTAGCGACGAGCTCCGCGCCCGGGTGCGCGCGCGCCTCGGTCGCATTCCTGCTCCGAGCGCCTAGCGCGTCTCGAGCGCGAGCGCGGTGCGGAAGGCGTGCTCCACCTCGGCGGCCGTCCAGTCGTGGCAGTCGACGTCGAGGTTGTACGACTGCTCGCCCGTCGCACTCTCCACGAGGGCAGGAAGATCCGTTTCGGTGACGCCGACGTCGCGCAACGTCGGGAACGCGAGGTCGGCGAGCACACGCCGGACGGCGCGGACCGCGCGTGAGCCGTCCTTCGTCGCGTCCCCCGGTTCCTCGAGCGCGTCGGCGACGCGCTCGAGCCGGTCGGCACAGTCCCCGCGCGTCAGCTCGAGCGTCTCGGCGACGACGAGCCCGATCGTCAGCCCGTGCGGCAGGTGCTTCACGCTGCCGAGCGCCTGGCCGAGGGCATGGTCGGCCGCGCAGTCGGAGAGGTTCATCGCGAGGCCCGCCGTGAGGCTCGCGCACGACAGGCGGCGCCGCGCCTCCGCATCCGAGCCGTCGGCGACCGCCTCGCGCAGCGAGTGCGCGACGTGGTGGCAGGCCTCCAGGCCGAAGGCAACCGAGAGCGGCGACGAGTTCGCCACTGTGCACGCCCCGATCGCCTGCGCCAGCGCATCGACGCCGGAGTGCGCCGTGGGGGCTGCCGGGAGCCCGTGCGTCAGCACCGGGTCGACGAGCGCATGTTGCGCGCGCATGTTCGGATGGCCGAACCCGAGCTTGCGGTCGCGGTCGGCATCGGTGAGAACACTGGCTCCCGAGACCTCGCTCCCCGTCCCGGACGTGGTCGGGCAGAGGACGAGCCCGATGCGGGGCGGCTCCGGGACGCGTGTGCCGTCCGCGTACTCACCCGCGGTGCCGCCCTGATCGCCCACGATCCGCGCCGCCTTCGCCACATCGAGCGCCGACCCGCCACCGATCCCGACGACCGCGTCCAGCCCCTCGTCTCGCACGCGCGCCGCGAGCTCGTCGGCAAGCGCGAACGTCGGCTCACCAGGGCCCTTCACGAACCGCTCGACGTTCACACCCGCTCCCGCGACTGCGGCGAGCGCGGCGACGACGTCGGGATGCCCGGCGACCGGCTCCTCTACGACGACGAGCACGCCTCGCGCACCGAGCGCACCGAGGGCGGACGGAAGTTCCGCGATCACGCCGTCGCCGAACGCGACCCTCACGGGCAGCTGCGCACGGAACGACGAGACCGAAGGCGTCGACACGACGTCTACCCGGCCTGAGCCGTCCGACCGACGTCGGACGCCCGGCGCTCCGCCCGGTAGCGGCGGGCCTCGTCGACGAGCGCCTCGAAGAGGCGCTTGTCCTCCTCCATCTCCGGGTGCCACAGGACGCCGACGGCGAAGCGGCGCTCGGGGTCCTCGAGGCCTTCGAGCGAGCCGTCCTCCGCCCAGGCGGTCTCGACGAGGCCCTCCCCCACGCGGGCGACGCCCTGATGGTGGCTCGACTGGACGCCCTCGTGCCGCGCTCCGAGGATCTCGGCCAGCCTCGTGCCGTCCTTCACGTCGACCGGGTGCTCGGAGAAGGTGCCGAGCACCTCGCGATGGCCCTCGTGGCCGACGGTCTCGGGCAGGTGCTGCACGAGGTCGCCGCCCCGGAGGACGTTCAGGAGCTGGAAGCCGCGGCAGATGGCGAGCGTCGGGATGTCCCGCGCGAGCGCGCGCTCGAGGAGCGCGAGCTCTCCGGCATCCCGGTGCTCCTGCGCAGGATCGGTCTTCTCGTGCCGGTCGGCGCCGTAGGCGGCCGGGTCGATGTCGATGCCGCCCGAGAAGATGACGCCGTCGAGCACGTCCAGCGTCTCGTCCACGGCCTCGGTGCTCGGCGGCACGACGAGCGCCCGCCCGCCCGCGCGCTCGACCGACTCGACGTAGTGGAACGGCACGAGCGCCGCGGGAAGCTCCCAGGCGCCCCAGCGCGCAGGCTGCGCGTACGAGGTGATGCCGATCAGCGGCCGGTCGCCCACGGGCGAAGCGTACGCATCAGTAGGCGACCGCAGTCGCGATGCCAGCGCTCACGGATGTCACCCACACCGCACTGGACGATCATTGACGTGAAAGGAGGTGCCCGATGAAGACCATCCTCCTCGCCTACGAGGAGCGGCCCGTCGCGCCGCGCGTCCTCGAGCGCACCGTCGAGCTCGCGAAGGCGCTCCACGCGAAGGTGATCGTGACGAGCGTCGCGCCGGTCCTCCTCACGAAGGGTCAGGGGCCCTGGGACCCGGCCGATCCCCCCTCGCGTCACCGTGAGGAGGTCGACCACGCGGCCGCGCGGCTCGCCGAGCTCGGCCTGCAGGGAGTGGAGACCGTCGTCACCGGAGGCGATCCCGCGCACGCCATCGTCGAGCTCGCCGACGAGCGGAAGGCGGATCTCATCGTCCTCGGCGCCCATGACGGCGGGCTCGTCTCGCGCCTGTTCGAGCGCTCCGTCGGCGACGCGGTGACGCACCGCGCGCACACCGACGTCCTGATCGTCCACTGACTCGAGAGACCGCGTCACCGGGCACCGGCCGTTTCTCGGCGGTGCCCGGGGCGTCAGCCGTCCAGGACTCCGGCATACGCCTCGCGCTCCGCCACGGTCAACGGTCGCGACGCGCCCGTCACACGATCGCGCGCGACGACGACCGATTCGGCTTCCGCCGAAAGTGTCCCGTCGAGCTTCAGGATGTCCTCGCGGAGCGTGAGGCTCGACGTGCCGATGCGCGTGAGCCGCGTGCGCACGAGCACGGCGTCGTCGCCCTGCGTCAGCTCGCGCCGGAAGTCGATCGCGATGCGTACGAGCACGTAGTCCCAGAGGTCGCCGGCGCCCTCGAGGGCGCGCTGCATCCACTCGTCGCGCGCCTCCTCGAGGTACGTCGCGTACACCGCGTTGTTGACGTGGCCGAGCGCATCGAGGTCGCGCCAGCGGATCTCGATCCTCTTCTCGTGGACCACGTCAGTTCGTGAGCCCTTCGCCCCGCAGCATCGTCCGCACCGTCTCGCGGAGCACGCGGAGATCGTGTCGCAGGACATCCCACCCGGGCCGTGTCTCGAGCAGCTCGACGTACGCGAGGTCGAGCCCCTCGAAATCGCGAGAAAAGCCTTTCGCGACCTGCGCCGGGCCCGTCCAGCCCGCGGGGACGCGAAGGCGATAGTCCAGCCCGCGGGCGAGCTGGCGGTCGACGAGCTCCTCCGGCCACGGGCGCGGCCCGACGAGGCTCATCTCGCCGCGCAGGACGTTCCAGAGCTGCGGCAGCTCGTCGAGGTACATCGGCTTGAGAACGCGTCGTCCCGCCCACGTGAGATTGGCGAGGTCGGACTCGAACGGACGGACGTGGCCGTTGGCCTCGACGAGGACGTCCTCGCGGAGGGTGCGGAACTTGAGCAGGTCGAAGGAGCGGCCACGCGATACGCGGCGCTCGCGGTAGAGGACGCGACCGCGGTCGCGCGGGCAGCGCAGCATGTCGAGCCCGACGGCGCCGAGCACCAAGACGCCCACGGGCGCCAGCGCGACGAGCAGCACTCCCGAGACGGCCACGTCGAGCGCGCGTTTCGCGCGGGGGCCCGAGACGTGCTCAGATGCGCTCGAAGTAACGCTTGCGTTCCCAGTCGGTGACGAAGCGATCGAAGAGCCCCTGCTCGGTCCGGGCGTAGTTGAGGTAGTGGTCGACGACCTGGTCGCCGAACGCCGCGCGCGCCATCGTGCTTCCCTCGAGTCCCGCAATCGCGTCCCGGAGCGTCGAGGGGAAGCGCTCGGCGTCCGATTCGTACGCGTTCCCCTGGAGCGGCGGGGGCGCCTCGAGCTCCTGCTCGATGCCGTGCAGGCCCGAGGCGATCATCGCGGCGAAAGCGAGGTACGGGTTGACGTCGCCTCCGGGGATGCGCGTCTCGACGCGCCGTGCCGCGCCGTGCCCGACGACCCGGAAGCCGCACGTCCGGTTGTCGTTGCCCCAGGCGAGCGTCGTCGGCGCCCAGCTGCCGGCCGCATAGCGCTTGTACGAGTTCACGGTTGGCGCGAAGAAGACGGCCAGCTCCTTCGCGCAGGCGATCTGACCCGCAAGCCACCTGCCGAACAGCGCGTCGTCGTGCGCGAACGCCGCGTCGTCGCCGCGGAAGAGAGACGAATGGATGTGGCACGAGTTTCCGATCCAGTCCTCGAACGGCTTCGGCATGAAGCTGATCGAGCAGCCGTGGAGGAACGCGATCTCCTTTGCGCCGTTCTTGTAGATCACGTGGTTGTCGGCCATCGTGACGGCGTCCGAGAAGCGGAAGTTGACCTCCTGCTGGCCAGGCCATGCCTCCCCCTTCGAGGTCTCGACGCGCATCCCGGCCGCGTGCATCCCGTTCCGGATCGCGCGGAGCAGCGGCTCGTCGTAGGTCGTCGCGAGGATGTGGTAGTCGAGGATGTACGGGACGGACGGCGTCAACCCGGTGTAGCCGTTCGCGTGGGCCTCGGCGTAGGTCTCCTTGAGGAGGTAGAACTCGAGCTCCGAGCCGACCATCGGCGTGAAGCCGAGCGCGGCGGCCCGCTCCATCTGCGCGCGCAGCACCTGGCGCGGCGAAGGCTGCACGGGCGAGCCGTCGTGCCACTCCACGTCCGAGAGGACGAGCGCCGTCCCCTCGAGCCACGGGATGCGCCGCAGCGTCGAGAGGTCCGGGCGCATGCCGAAGTCGCCGTACCCCTGCTCCCAGCTCGCGATCTCGTAGCCCGGCACCGGGTCCATCTCCATCTCGAGCGCAAGGAGGTAGTTGCACCCCTCGACCGGATGCTGCGCCTCCATCTCCTCCACGAAGAACTCGGCGTGCAGGCGCTTGCCGAGCAGGCGCCCCTGCATGTCGGTGAACGCGACGACGACCGTGTCGACCTCGCCGGTCGCGACGAGCTCCTGCAACTCCGCGAACGTCAGCATGGCGGCGATCCTATTCCGTCGCGCGACCGGCAGTCACATCCTCCGGCACGAACAATCGTTGACATGTCTTGACATCCGACGCGTGCAGTAGGTGAATAGCACCCTCGGAAGCGACAAGGGAGGCAGGCAATGAGCACAGGGCCCGCAGGCGGCGGGTACCACACCTCGGAGGACGAGCAGATCCTCCACCGGCTGGGCTACGCGCAGGAGCTCTTCCGTGCGATGGGCGGGTTCCAGAACTTCGCGATCAGCTTCACGATCATCTCGATCCTCGCCGGCTGTCTGACCTCGTACTTCATCGCCTTCAACAACGGCGGCCCGATCGCGATCTCCTGGGGCTGGCTCATCGTCGGCCTCATGTCGACGCTCGTCGCGCTCGCGATGGCGGAGATCGCCTCCGCCTACCCGACCGCGGGCGGCCTCTACTACTGGTCGTCGAAGCTGGGCAGCCCCGCGTGGGGCTGGTTCACCGGCTGGTTCAACCTCGTCGGCCAGATCGCCGTCACGGCCGCGATCGGCTACGGCCTCGCGATCTTTGCGACCTCGCTGATCAACCTCTGGTTCGACTACCCGAACACGAAGGAATGGACGCTGCTCACGTACACGGTCGTGATGCTGATCGCCGTCCTCCTGAACATGATGAAGGTGAGCATCACCGCGCTGCTCAACACGATCTCCGCCTATTGGCACATGGTGGGCGTGGCGTTCATCGTGCTCGTGCTCATCATCGTCCCCGACAACCACCAGTCGGTCAGCTACGTCTTCACGGAGACGATCAACAACTCGGGTTTCTCGGGCTCGAACTTCGGCAGCATCGTCTTCTGGTACGTGTTCGGCCTCGGGCTGTTGATGTCGCAGTACACGATCACGGGCTTCGACGCCTCGGCGCACATGGCCGAGGAGACACACCAGGCGTCCCGGATGGCCGCCGTCGGCATGTACATGTCCGTCGTCGCGTCCGTCGTCTTCGGCTGGATCCTGCTGCTCGCCGTGACGTTCGCGGTGCCGGACACGCAGGGCGTGCTCGACGCCGTCGGCGGCGCCGTCACGTACATCTGGACGACGTCCATGAGCGAGACGTGGGCCGAGATCCTGCTCTTCATCTGCTGCGTCGCGCAGATGTTCTGCCTCACGGCCTCCGTCACGTCGGCCTCGCGGATGATGTTCGCGTTCTCGCGCGACCGCGCGGTGCCGGGGCATCAGCTGTGGCGGAAGGTCGCCCCCAACCGGGTGCCGGTCGCGGCCGTCTGGGCGATCGGCTTCCTCGCGTGGGCGCTCATGATCCCGACGTACTGGAACTCCGCGACGGGCTACCTCGTCGGGACCTCGATCGCGGTCATCGGCCTCTACATCGCGTTCATCCTCCCCGTGATCCTCCGCTTCCGGATGGGTGACCGGTTCGAGCCCGGAGCGTGGACGCTCGGCAACCACTACAAGTGGATCGACCTCATCGCGATCGTCTGGGTGGCCCTCATCTCGATCCTCTTCCTCGGGCCGGTCGCGCCGACCGGGATCCCGTGGAAGGACGGCTTCAACTGGGACGTCGCGAACTACGCGCCGCTCACGGTGGGCGGGGCGCTCCTCTTCTTCGGCGGGTGGTGGCTCATCTCGGCGAAGAACTGGTTCAAGGGCCCGGTGCGGATGGGCACCGAGGAGGAGCTCGAGCAGATGGAGGAGCAGACGGCCGGCGAGTACGAGCTGCCTGCGGACACCGAATACTCCACGTAGGGGCTCGTCTTCGCGTCGTGGAGCCGAGGGGCGCCCGCAAGGCGCCCCTCGGCCGTTCAGGCTTCGAGGGCTCGCCGGAAACCCGCCTCGGCGGCGGTGCGCTCCATCCGCTCGAAGTGCTCGGCCGCGTACGCGTGGAAGTCGAAGTCGAGCTCCGAGACGACGCCCTGGACGACACCCCACATCGCCTCGCGGAAGTCGGACATGAAGCGCATCAGGTCGAGTGTCGCGAGACCCGCCGGCGAGGCGTCGCCCGCGTAGCCGGCGAGCAGCAGCGCGCGTCCGTCCGCGTCGAGCTCGTGGTTGATCGAGAAGTTGGCGAGGTCGAAGAACGGGTCCCCCATGCCCGCGTACTCCCAGTCGACGATCACGAGGCGCTCGCCGTCGTCGATGAAGTTCGCGTTGAGGAGGTCGTTGTGGCACGGCCTCGGGGGCTGGTCGGCGCGCCGGTCGGCGATCCGTCGCGCGAGCGCGTGGGCTTCCGCGAACTCGTCGGGCAGGCGTCCGCCGCGCGCGAGCGCGGTGTCGCGGTACGCCTCGACGACCTCGAGCGCCTGGAAGCGCCCCGGGATCGGCGGGCCGTGGTGGAAGGCGCGAAGCGCGCCGGCGACGCGGGCGAGCTGCGCGGGCTCGCGGAGGCGCTCCGGCGGCGGGATCGCTCCGTCGATGAATCGCGTCACCAGCCAGCCCTCGGGCTCGACGAAATCGACGACCTCGGGGCCGATCCCGAGCTCGTCGGCGGCTCGCGTCGCGGCGAGCTCGACCGTGCGGTCGATCCCGAGCAGGTCCGTGTCACGCCCGGCGACGCGGAGAACGTAGACGCCTTCGGGACGCGTGACCTTCACGTTGTGGTTCGTGATCCCGCCGCCGAGCACCTCCCACTGCGAGCTGCCGTCGGGCCAGACCCGTTCGACCGCGGCCGCGAGCCCGTCGGTCACGCGCGGATCTTCTCGCCCGCGGGGTCGTAGAGCGGCTCGGCCGCGACGACGCCCTCGACCCACTCGCCGAAGATCTCGACCGCGACCTCGGTGCCGACGTCGTGCGCGGCGGGGAGGTACGCGTACGCGACCGATGCTCCCACGGAGTAGCCGTAGCCGCCGCTCGTCACGCGGCCGACGATGGCGTCGCCGACACGAACCGGCTCCGACCCGAGCGCCACGGCGTGGGTCTCGGCGAGCGTGAGGCAGCGCAGGCGGCGTACCGGCGCCGGCGCCCGCTCGAGCGCCTCGCGCCCGACGAAGTCGCCCTTGTCGAGCTTGACCGCGAAGCCGAGCCCCGCCTCGAACGGCGTGTCGTCCGGCGAGATGTCGGCGCTCCAGACGCGGTAGCCCTTCTCCAGGCGCAGCGAGTCGATCGCCTTGTAGCCGCCCGCGACCATGCCGTGCTCACGGCCGGCCGTCCAGAGCACCTCCCAGAGCCTCGCACCGAACTCCGTGGGGCAGTAGAGCTCCCAGCCGAGCTCGCCGACGTACGTCACGCGCACCGCAAGGCACGGGACGGGCCCCACGGCGAGCTCCTGCGCGGTCATGTACGGGAACGCCTCGTTCGAGAGGTCGGCGACCGTGACGGGCTGCAGGATGTCGCGGCTCGCCGGCCCCCAGAGCCCGAGACACGCGTGCGCGGAGGTCACGTCGGCGACGTGCACCGAGCCGTCCTCGGGCGCGTGCTGCCGGATCCACGCCGCGTCGTGCTGGCCGAAGGCGGTGCCGGTCACGATCCGGAACCGCTCCGGCGCGAGCCGCGTCACGGTGAAGTCGCACTCGATCCCGCCGCGCGGGTTCAGCATCTGTGTGTACGTCACGCGCCCGAGCTCGCGCGCGACACGGTTTGCGCAGAGGCTCTCGAGGAAGTCCGCTGCGCCCGGCCCGCTCACCTCGAGCTTGGCGAAGGACGACTCGTCGAAGAGGGCCGCGCTCTCGCGGCACGCGCGGTGCTCGGCGCCGATCGCGGGAGACCAGAGCTTCCCGGCCCAGCCGCGGGGGCGAAGCGACTCGTCGCCTCCGGCGGCGTTCGGCTCGAACCAGTTCGCTCGCTCCCAGCCCGACTTCTCGCCGAACACGGCACCGAGCTCGGCCAGCTGCCGGTTGGCCGGCGAGACGCGGAGCGGTCGCCCCGCCTCTCGCTCGTGCCCGGGATACTTGACGTCGTAGTACGTCTCATAGATCTCCTTCGTTCGCGCGAGCGTGTACTCGCGCGACCGGTAGGCGGCGCCGAAGCGGCGCGAGTCCATGTGCCAGACGTCCAGCGACGGCGTCCCCTCGACGATCCACTCTGCGACGAGCTTCCCCATCCCGCCGGCGCCGGCGAGGCCGTGCGCGCAGAACCCCGCCGCGACCCAGAAGCCGCGGACGTCGCTCGGGCCGAGGATGAACTCGCCGTCGGGCGTGAACGCCTCCGGGCCGTTGATGAGCCGTACGACCTCCATCTCCTCCAGCGACGGGACGCGGACGATGGCGTTCTGCATCAGCTCCTCGAAGCGCGGCCAGTCCTCCTCCAGCAGCTTCCCGTTGAAGTCGGGCGGGATCCCGTCGAGCGACCAGGGCGCGCAGTGCCGCTCGTACCCGCCCATGATCAGGCCGCCCGACTCCGGCCGGAAGTACACGAGGAGCGACGGGTCGCGCATGGTGGGCATGTCGAGCGGCAGCCCGGACGGCTTCAGGACGAGGTACTCGTGCGCCATCGGGACGACCGGGACCGTGACGCCCGCGAGCGCGCCGAGCTCCGCGGCGAACATGCCGCCCGCGTCGACGACGATCTCCGTCTCGATCTCGCCCCGGTCGGTCTCGACGGCGACGACGCGGCCGCGCTGCGTCCGGATTCCCGTCACCCGCGTGCTCGTGTTCACCTCCGCCCCCCGACGCCTCGCCCCCTCGGCGAGCGCGAAGGTGAGCTGGCTCGGGTCGATGTAGCCGTCGGTCGGCAGGAACGCGGCCCCGAGCACCCCCTCGGTCGACATCGGCGGGAACATCGCCTGCGCCTCGGCCGGCGAGACGAGCTCGAGCGGCAGCCCGAACGTCTTCGCCCACCCAGCCTGGCGCGCGATCTCCTCCATCCGCTCCTCGGACGAGGCGAGCCGGAGCGACCCGACCTCGCGCCACCCCGTCTCGAGCCCGACCTCCGCCTCCAGCGTCCGGTAGAGGTCGACGCTCTCCATCATCATCCTCGTCAGCGACAGCGACGAGCGGAGCTGCCCGACGAGGCCGGCGGAGTGGAACGTCGAGCCGCTCGTCAGGTCGGCGCGCTCGACGAGCATCGCGTCGTCCCACCCGAGCCGCGTCAGCCAGTAGAGGACCGAGCAGCCGCCGACGCCGCCTCCGATCACCACCGCCCGCGCGCTCGACCGCACCGCTGTCCCTCCGTCGCCGTTGTGTCGGGAACCTAGACTTTTCGCCATGAGGGTCGTCGCTCGACCCGACGCGCTGACACGGATTCGCGAGCACGGCACGCTCTACGTGTGGCCGCGCGCCTACCGCTGCTGCAGGGGCAGGCAGTACGTGCTCGAGGCGTCACTCGACGCGCCGGAGGGCGACTTCGAGCTCGTGTACGCCGTCGATGGCTTTCGCGTCTACACGACGCCGGGGCTCGCGACGCCGGACGAGCTCCATCTCGACCTCGATCCCAGGGGCCGCGTCCGCGCCTTCTGGAACGGCCAGGGCTGGATCGGCTGATCGCCGCTGGACTGCCGCAGCCGCCTGCGATACAAGGGCGGCGGGGTCACGCCCACAAGGAGGAAAGATGAAGGTCTACGTGGTCTCGGGGGCGCTCGCGGCGCTCGGAGTCGTCGTGGCGGCAACCGCACTCGCGGGCGGCACGGCGTCGACCCGCCGGACGATCCGCGTCGTCGAGCGCGCGACGACGGACGCCGTGACGGAGACTGGAAAGAAGGGCGACTCGGCCGGCGACCTGCTCACGTTCGCGAACCAGGTCTACGACGCGGCGAATGCGAAGGCGGTCGGCGCCGACGACGGATGGTGCATCAGGACGGTCGCGGGCAAGTCGTGGGAATGCGCCTGGACGACAGCTCTCGCGGGCGGCCAGATCATGGTCTCCGGCCCGTTCCTCGACGCCGGCCCGAGCAAGTTGGCGATCGTCGGAGGCACCGGCGCGTACGCGAACGCCCGGGGCTGGATGGACCTCCGCGCGCGAAACGCCAAGGGCACGGAGTACGACTTCGTGTTCCACGTGTCCTGAACGGCGCTCACGCCGTCCGGGTCGAGGGTGAGGACGCCCGTCGCGTCCTCACCCCATCCACGCCCCGCCGTTCTGGTCGATCGCCTGCCCGGTGACGCCGCGCGCGTCCGGGGAAAGGAGCCAGGCGACGGTGCCCGCGATGTCCTCCGGGTCGGACATACGGCCGAGCGGCACCTGGCTCATGGCCAGACGGTAGGCGTCGTCGCGTGTGCCGCCTATCTCCTCCGCGAGCAGGTCGAGGCCGAGCCGCGACATGTCGGTGTCGACCCAGCCCGGGCAGATCGCGTTCACCTGCACGTTCTCCGCTGCGAGCTCCGCGGCGAACGAGCGGACGAGCCCGAGGAGGCCGGCCTTCGAGGCGCTGTAGCCCGTGTAGCCGGGCACGGCGATGCGGGCGAGGATGGACGAGATGACCACGATGTGGCGCGCCTCGGGGCCGGGCGCGAGGCGGCGGAGCGCCGCTCGGGCGCAGTAGTACGTGCCGTAGAGGTTGGTGCGCACGAGATCGTCGAAACGGTCGCCTCCCTCGTCGCCCTCCCCGTTGCTCCCGCCGATGCCGCTCACGGCGACGAGGGCGTCGATCGGGCCGAGGGCTTCGGCGAGCGCGCCCACCGCCGCCTCGACAGCCTCCCGCTCGCGGATGTCGCAATCCGCGACGCGTGCGGTGCCGTCGATCGCGGCCGCCGTCTCGTCGAGCTCGTCTCGCCTCAGCCCGAGCAGGCCGACCGCGGCCCCCTCGCGCGCCTGTCGCAGGGCGATCGCCCGTCCGATGCCGGTCCCCGCTCCCGTCACCACCACGTGTCGCCTGCTCATCTGTACCCGCTCGTTCGCAATTTGCGGCCTTTCGTTCGACGGATCCCCTTGCAGGGGTGCGTGGGAGAGCGTAGATTGCCGCTGCGCCGAGCACGGGACGCGAGTAGGACGAAGCTCTCCCGGGAGGCCGTACGCGGAAGCGGAAGGTCAGCCGGGAAAGTGGACGAAAGCGCACCCGGCTCGGCGAATCCTTGGTCCCGCCCATGTAGAGCACGGAGTGCTGAACGCAAGTATGTTCGGTTTGTAAAGAAAATTTCGCAAAGAGCGCAAATCGATTTCCGACCGCGCTTGACGCGCCCGTCGAGAGGCCCTAGTGTCCCGGGTGCACCGAGGACGGAGCGCCGGAGGTTGATGGCTCTCCGACAGGCAATCGCTTCGGCGGAGGTCAGTCGGAAGGCCGGACGAAGGAGCACCGGCCTCGGTGCATTTTTGCGCGCATTTCTCCTCCGTTGACTCCCCGGGCACGCAATAGCCGGGTTGAAACGAAGAATGCCGCAATTTGCGAGGTATTGCGTCTCGATCGGCTTGACGGGGCGCGAATGAGTCGTTAGGTTTCCGAGTGCACCGAGCACGGAGCGCCCGAGGTTGAAGGCTCTCCCGCCCGGCAATCGCTTCGGCGAAGGTCGATCGGGTGAGTTGGACGGAGGCGACACCGACTCGGTGCATTTTTCTTGCTCGCAAGCAGGAAACCGCAGAAGCGGTTTCCTGCCGCTTGATCCCCCGCCTGCGGCGGGGGCAGATCCCCGAAGGCGCCCGCTGTCGCGGTCGCAACTGCGTCTTTGCGTTCGTCCATCCTTTGGTTTCCGACCCGAGTCGGACACCACGTCTCGCGCATATCCTCGGCGGGTGCGCCGCATCGTCGCGATCACGGGGTCGATCGTGTTCCTCGACGCGCTGCTCTTCGGCGCGATCATCCCGCTGCTCCCCGGCTTCGCCGACGACTACGACCTGACGAAGCTCGAGGCGGGCCTGCTCCTGGGCGCGTACGGCGGCGGCGCGTTGCTCGGCGGAATCCCGGGCGGCCTCCTCGTCGGCCGGATCGGCCCGAAGCGAGGCGTCGTCGCCGGACTGGCCGTGCTGGCCGCGGCGAGCCTCGCCTTCGCGCTCGCGGGCGACCCCGTCGCCCTCGGCCTCGCCCGCTTCGTCCAGGGGCTGTCGAGTGCCACCACCTGGGCGGGTGCGCTCGCCTGGGTCGCCGTCAGCGTCGAGACCGCACGGCGTGGCCAGGCGCTCGGCATGGTGTTCGGGCTCGCCGTGTTCGGCTTCGTCGTGGGACCGATGTTCGGCGGCGTGGCCGACCTCGTCGGGATCAGGCCGGCGTTCGCGGTGATCGCGCTCGTGGCGGCCGGGCTCGCGGCGCTGCTGCTCGCGGTCGAGGCGCCGCCGCGCGAGGAGCGCCGGCCGAGCGCGCTGCGGCGGGCGATCCGCGATCGCGCCTTCGTCGGCGGGCTGTGGCTCAACACCCTTCCGGCCCTCTTCTTCGGCACGCTCGACGTGCTCGTGCCGCTGCGCCTCGACGACGCCGGCTACGAGGCGCTCGCGATCGCCGGCGTGTTCTTCGTCGCGGGCGTGGTCGAGGTCGTGGTCAACCCCGTCGTCGGCCGCGTCTCCGACCGGCGGGGCCGGCTGCTCCCGGTTCGCGTGGGCCTCGCAACGTCGATCGGCGTCTCGATCGCGATCGCCTTCGCGGTCGAGCCGCTCGTGGTCGCCGCGCTCGTGGTCGCGGCGTCCATCACGTACGGCGGCTTCTACACGCCCGGGATGGCGCTCGTCGCCGACCGTGCACAACGCGCCGGCCTGCCGCAGGGCATCGGTTTCGGGCTGACGAACACCGCCTGGGCGCTCGGCGCCGTGACCGGCCCTGCGGTCGGTGGTGCTCTCGCCGAGGCGTTCGGCGACGCGGTCCCATACCTCGCCTGCGGTGCGCTCTGCGCGCTGACGCTCGTCGCCGCCGTCCGGGGCACTCCGCGTCTGCGACCGGCCTGATCAGGCGGTCGCGGCGAAGAGCTCGAGCGCCCAGGCGGCGTCGAGCGGCCGCAGGCGGTAGTCGCGCCCGTTGACGAGCGCGTAGTCGCGACGTCGTGGATCCATCGGCAAGCGCGACTCGGCGGGGTACCAGCGGTTGTGGCGTGCGATGAGGTCGTTGACCTCGTCGAAGCTCCAGGCACCGACGAGCGCGCGCCAGGCGTCGTCGAACCGCTCGGGCGCCTCCGCCGCGAGCCGGTCGCGCTCGGCCGCGAGCGCCCGTTCGTGCTCCGCCGTCATCGCCTCGATCTCGCGCAGCCTGACCATGTACGGCAGCGGCCCGCCGAGCGACGCGAGATATCCCTCGGCCGCCGGTCGGAAGTTCCGGAGGCGGAGCGGGAGCGGCCGGCCGCGGAGCGGGCTCGAGCGAAGATCCTCCGCCACTCCTTCGAGCTGCCGTCTCTGGCGCGCGGTCTGGACGCGCGGGACGTCCTCCCGCAGCAGCGCCTCGCGCTCCTCCTGCCTCACGCCTCCAGTACAGCAGACGTACCGCGCCGTGCCCGCCGGTCGAGACCGGCCAGAGCGAGCCCGCCGAGCACCGCCGCGACGACGCCGATCGCCGCGAACATCGCCCACGTCGCCTCGTCCCCGAAGCTGTTCCGGACCTGGAGCCCGATCAGCGGCGCCAGCGCGAAGCCGATCGCGGGCGCGCTGCCGAACGCACCCATGTACGCGCCTCGGATGTCCGCCGGCGCGAGCTGCGCGACGACCGCCTGCGACGTCGGCACCCAGAGCATCTCTCCGATCACGAAGACGACGATGACGAAGAGGATCGCCCAGAGGGCGTTCGTGAAGACGAGCAGGAGATACGGCAGCCCCATCACGAGCAGCGCCAGCACGAGCTTCGGGGCCGCAGGAATCACGCCCGCGGCACGCGTCAGCCGCACCTGGAAGAGCGCGACGAGGAGCGGGTTGACCCAGACGAGGAAGCCCCACGCGGACGGCTGGTAGCCGTACCCGTCGACGAGCGAGACGGGCAGCACCACCTCGTAGGCCACGTACGTCAACCAGGCGAACACCGCCGAGCCGAGGAAGATCAGAAAGCGCCGGTCGGCAAGGATCACCGCCAGCGAGCCGCGCTCGGGCGGCCCTTCGGGCGCGAACTCGCCGCGGTGCGGCAGGTATCGGTACGCGACGAACCAGGCGATGCCGGACAGCACGGCGACGCACGGGAAGAGCGCCGACCACGAGCCGAGCACCAGCAGGAGCCCGCCGAGCGGCGGACCGATCACCACGCCCATGTTCGCGGCGACGCGGACGGAGGCGTACGCAGCTTGGCGGCGCTCCGGCGCGACGAGGTCCGCGACCATCGCCTGCGACACCGAGCCGCCGAGCGAGCCGAACACGCCGGCGAACGCGAGCGCAGCCAGCCCCGCCCACTTCGCGTCCGAGAGCGCGAGCAGCAGCAGCGGATAGCCGACCATGATCCCGTTGCCGATCAGGATCACGCGACGCCGGCCGATCCGGTCGGAGAGGTAGCCGCCCGCAAAGCCGCTGAGCCCCGAGAGCACGGCTCCGACGAGGAACGCGAACGGCAGCGCCGTCTTCGCGCCGAGCTCCTCGACGGCCCAGATCGCCAGGAAGCTCCACGTCGCGGACCCCGCCGCCGAGCCGACGAGCGTCACGCCGAGGACGGGCCGCAGCGCGTCGTCGAGGTCGTCGCCCCAGAGGAGGCGCGTCGGATGCCGAACGGCACGCACGACCCGCCAGGCTAGCCGCGGCCTGCGCGCGTCCGGGTGCGGGTTCCCGTACGGCTAGCGGCCGAGCATCCGCGCGAAGAAGCCGGGCTCGGTCACCGGCTCCTCGGCTTCGGGCGGTGGCCCCGCCGGGGGCGGGGACATCGCCTCAGGCGGCTCCGGGTCGCTCGGGTCGATCGCCGCGGGCTGCGGCGTCTCGGCCTCGCGCGGGGCGAGCGTCGGCGCGACACCGCGGTCGCGGAGGCGGGCGAAATCGCCGCGCAGCGCGGCCGACATCTCGTCCTTGTGGCTCTGCTCCTTCACCCGCCCGGCGGATTCCCCGCGGGCACGTCGACTCCTTCCCGTGTCCGGCCCGGGCCGAGCCAGCGCCAGGCGGCGATCGTCGCGAGGCCGAGCAGCAGCGTCGGCAGGATCGTGAACGCGCGGTAGAGCAGCACGGCGGCGACGACCTCCACGTTGGCGCCGCCGAAGCCCACGAGGATCCCCGTCATGCCGAGCTCGACGGGCCCGACCCCCCCGGGCGTCAGCGGGATGAGCTGGAGCGCCCGCGCGAGCGACCAGCCCGCGAACGCCTCCACCCACGTGACCTCGCTCGCGCCGATCCCGACCGCGCGGAGGCAGACGAGCAGCACGACGAAGACGGTGATGTTGCCCAGGAGCGCCGCGAGCGTGAGCCATGCCCAGCGTCGCCGGATGAGATCGACCGTCGACCGCCGGAACGCGACGAGCCTGTCCGGCCAGCCGGCGACCGGCCGCTTGCGGACGACGTGCCGCAGCCGGTTCGCCGCGCTCTCGACGGCCTCCCCCACGCCGCGCGCGAGCCCGTCGCTCCACAGCACGAGCGCGAGGAGGCACACCGCGACGCCGAAGACCACCGCCCCGACGACGGCGACCGTCGAGAGGAACGCGTCGCTCTGGTGCTCGATCGAGAGGAGCAGCACGGCGACGACCGGCAGGAGGAGGTTCGCCAGCTGGTTCCACACGCCCGTGAGCGTCACCGCGCGTGCGACCTCGCTGGAGCCGAAGCCCCACGTGCGGAGGAGGCCGTACGAGCCGGCCATCCCGACGATGCCGCCGCCGGGCGCGATGTACGTGAAGGCGGTGGACGCCTGCGTGAAGGGCAGCGCCTGCCGGAACCGTAGCCCTGGCAGGGCGATCATCCACGGGGGCGCGAACGTGACGATGTTGACGACGACCGCCGCGAGCAGCGCCAGCAGCCAGGCCGTGTCGAGCGTCTTGACGACGCCCCAGACGTCGCCGTAGTTCGCGATCTTCGGCAGGACCACGACGAACGTGACGACGACGACCGCGAGCCCGAGGGCCCCGAAGAGGATGCGGCGGCGCCCACCCGTCATCGCGCGACCCCGCTGCAGGCCGACGCTCTCATCCGAGGAGCGACGACGCGCCTCGCAGGATCGAGAGCAGGAGGCCGAGCGGGAGGTGGTCGGCCGCGAAGCGAAGCCCGTCGGCCGTGGTGCCGCCGATCAGGCCCTGGCTCTCCCCCTCGTCCACCGCACGGACGAGGCCGGCGCGGAGCGCCTCCTCGAGCTCGTCGCGGGACTTCCCCTCCTTGCGTGCCAGGGCGTCGAGGTCGTCGACGCTGCGCAACGCGAGCACGAGCTCCTCGCGCGAGACGCCCAGCCTGCACGCCGTGCCGTCGGCGGCTGCGAGGAGGACGACCTCGACCCGCTCACCCGTGCCGTCCGTCGGGCGCGGAGGCCGCGGCGCGCAGGGGTTCGCCACCGGGCTCGGCTCGTACGACGTGCCGCCGAGCGCGACGTAGGCGCCGACGAGCGTGCAGGCGACCGCGACCGCCACGACCAGGGGCAGCGCCCTCACACGCTCACCGCCTTGCGCGAGACCACGATCGGCACGAGGGCAACGAGCGCGAGCAGCGCGGCGAGCAGGAACGGACGGGAGAACGCGGCGGTCACGGCCCGGTCGAGCTGCGAGACGAGCTCGTCCTCGAGGCCGCGGTACTCCGGCGTGTCGGGCCGGTCGGCGAAGGCGCCACGGACGTCGGGGACCTCGCGGTCGGAGGCGCGGACGATCGCCAGGACGTCCTGCGCGACCCCGAGCTTCTCGAGCGGCGGAATGCGGCTGTCGAGCACCGCCGCGGCACCCGCCCGCAGCGCGCGATCCTCGTTCCGGTCGAGCGCCGTGGTGAACACCGGGGTCAGGAGGAGCAGCCCCAGCACCACCCCCGCATGGCGCGCGGCGATCGTCCAGCCGCCGTGCACCGCCTGCGGCGAGCGGCCGTGGAGAGCCCGCTCCGTCAGCGCGGACAGCGCGAGCCCGAGGCCCGCCCCGACCAGGATCTGCGGCACGACCGTCCACCACCACGCCGAGCCGGGAAGGACGCCGAGCGCCGTCAGCCCGCCCGTCACGAGGACGACGCCGGTCGCGGCGCGCGTCACGGTGTTGCCCAGCCGGTCCGCGACGGCCGCCGTCGCGATGGCGGCGAGCGGCATCACGGTCACGACGATCCCGGCAACCGCCGGATCCATCCGCCAGCCGTCGACGAGCAGCAGCACGAGCAGGAAGAGCGCGGCCGTGAGAGCACCGGAGAGGAGGAGCAGCGCGAGGTTCGCGGGGATGCTCGGGCGCCCGGCCGGCTCGACGATCGGACGAACGCGCAGCCGGAACGCGGCTGCGAGCGTGAGCAGTGCGAGGGGCGCCTGCGCGAGGAAGATCGACTCCCAGCCGAGCGTCTCGGTGAGGATTCCGCCGATCGCAGGCCCGAGCGCGGCACCCAGGATCCCGGCGGCCGCCCATGTCCGCACCGCGCGCGTGTCGGATCCCTCGATCTCCGTGAGCAGGTCGAGCGCGGCGCAGACGACGAGCGCGCCGCCGACGGCCTGGACGCACCTCGCACCGACGAGGACGCCGAAGGACGGCGCGAGCGCGCAGGCGAGGGACGCCGCGGCGAAGACGAGCGTCCCCGCCGCGAACGCCGGGACCGGGCGTCGTCGCGCGACGTACGCCGCCGGTACGGCTGCGAGCGCGAGCCAGAGGTTGTACGACGTGAGCACCCACGCGACGGTCGGGATCTCGACGTCGAACTGCCGCAGGATGTCCGGCAGCGCCAGCGTGACGACGGACGAGTCGGCGAGCGCGAGCCCGATCCCGAGGCCGACGAGGCCCGTCCGCATCCGCGTGCTCACGCGGGCAACTCTACGATCCCGACCTCGTAGAGGTGCCCCGCGGCCGCGAAGCGGACGCCTTCAGGGATCTGCCCCGCGCGGAGCGCGGGGATCCGAGCGCGGGAATCCGCTCCTGCGGATTCCCGCTTGCGAACAAACACAGATACGATCGCGCCGCATGCCATTCTGGGCCTGGATCCCCGTGTTCGTGCTGCTCGGTGTCGCGCTCCTGCTGGGCGTCTTCGTGCTGCTCGGGCGGATCAAGGGCGGCAAGTACCTGCGTCCGGTGGTGACGTTCCTCTCGAAGGTGCCGCTCTTCAAGAAGTGGTTCCAGAAGGCGTCGCTCGCCGCCCTCGAGCGGGAGAACCCCGAGCTCGCGGCGGCGATGAGGAAGATGACGACGTTCGGGGAGCCGAAGACGCCGGAGCAGGCGCAGCGGATGCTCAACCTGCTGACGCCGTCGGAGCGGCGCGCCTACATGGCAGCGGTCGGCCAGGAGGCCGAGACCCCCGAGGCGACGAACCGCCAGCTCCGCCGGCGGATGGAGTACGGCGGCGCGGGGATGCCGGGACGCACGAAGCCCACATCCGACCGCCCGGGTGCGGCGGGCCGCAAGACCGGCAAGGGCGCGAAGAAGAAGCGCTAGAGCGAGGCCCCGACCTCGAGCGTGAGGTCGACGAAGGCGCGCACGTCGTCGTCGGTCGTGCGGTAGTTGACGACGCACGGGCGCAGGCAGACGGCGCCATCGACGCGTGCGGGCGCGACCCAGACGTCGCCCTGGCGCTGGAGCGCCTCGACGAGCAACGCGTTGTGCTCGTCGAGCTCCCTCGCAGGCATTCCCGCCGGGACGTGGCGGAACGGGACGATCGAGAGCTGGGGCACACCGCAGAGGTGCTCGAGCTCGTCGCGTCTCGCGACCTCGTCGTAGAGAAGGCGCGCCTGGCCGAGGTTGCGCTCGATCGCGGCGCGAATCGCCTCCGCCCCGTGCGCGCGGAACGCGAGCCAGAGCTTGAGCGCGCGAAAGGGGCGTGAGTACTCGAGCGTGATGTCGACCATGTGGTGCTCGGGCCGCTCGTGCGGGATGTAGTCCTCCTCGTGCGCGAGCGCGCCGTGGAGATCCTCGTGGCGCCGGACGAGGACGACCCCGCAAGCCTTCGGGAGATAGAGCCACTTGTGCGCGTCGAGCGTCACCGAGTCCGCGCGCTCGAGGCCTGCGAAGAGGTGCCCGGCCGACGGCGTCGACGCTGCTGCGACCCCGTATGCGCCGTCCACGTGCAGCCACACGTCCCGCGCGGCGCAGACGTCGGCAAGCGCGTCGATGGGGTCGACGGCGCCCGTCAGGGTCGTGCCGGCGGTCGCGACGACGGCCACGGGCGTGACGCCCGCAGCGCGGTCGGCGTCGATCGCCTCCGCGACGGCGCTGGCACGGAGGCGGCGTGAGCCGTCGATCTCGAGCGCATGGACGCCGTCCGAGCCGATCCCGAGGAGCTCGGCCGCGCGCATGACCGAGTAGTGCGCCTCGCGCGAGCAGTAGAGCGCGGCGCGCGCGCCCGCCATGCCGTCCCGGCGAGAGCCGGGAAGCGCCCGCTCACGCGCGGCGGCGAGCGCCGTGACGTTGGAGATCGTGCCACCGCTCGTGAACGCGCCCGCGGCGGCCGGATAGCCGACGAACTCGCTCACCCAGCGGACCGCCTGGTCCTCGACCTCGGAGGCCGCGCCCGCCCAGACGGCGAGGTTGACGTCGAAGCACGAGGCCAGAAGATCGCCGAGCACGCCGATCTCGAGACCCGACGAGCCGACGAAGGCAAAGAAGCGCGGGCGCGGCTGCGCGATCGAGACGTCGAGCAGCTGCGCGGCGTCGTCGAGCGCCGCGAGGACGCTCGAGCCGGTCTCCGGCAGGGCCGCACGGAGCAGCTCGCGCAGCCCCTCGTCGACACGCGGCTGGCCGGGTCGCGCCCGGTCGAAGCTCTGCCAAGCACCGGCCACGATCGCCGAGGCACGCGCGAGCGCCTCCTCGCGCGTGGCGTCGAGGCGGAGCGACGGCAGCTCGGAGGCGGCGCTCACCGGCGCGAATTAGTACCCGAGCAGCGCGCGCGCCTCGCGGAGGCGGCGCGGCTCGTCGACGACGAGCGCCGCGACCGGCTCGCCGCCTGCGTTCCGCCCGACGTGCAGACCGTCGTCGTCGGCCCATTCCACGGCGGCCTCCGCCCACCCCACCTCCGCGAACGTGCGTGGACCGATGTCCGTCCACCAGTAGGGCAGCCGGTCGAGCTCGGCGGCGACGCCTGCGATTGCGTCGGCCGCGTGCTCACCGGTGCCGATCGCCATGTCCCAGTGCGGGAACCGGATCGGCCCGAAGCGAGCGTGCGGGACGACGACGAGGTCGCCGACCGCGTGGACTCGCTCGAACCCGGGAACGCGCAGCGCCGCGTCGACCGCGAGCGGCAGCTCGTCGCCGCTCACCTCGAGCCCCGGGGGCGCGAACGGCCGCCCGCCCGTGGCTGCGAGGACGAGGTCTGCCGTGAGCGCTCCTCCCGAGTGACACAGTGTCACGTGCCGGCCCTCGCCCGCCGCCAGCTCGGTGAGGGAGACGCCGCCGAGGAAACGCGCGCCGGTCGCCGCGAGCGCGGCGGCGCCGAGCGCCGGAAGCGGGTCGTGGAGGCGGTCGAGCGGCCGCTCGAGAACGTCGACGACGGTGACGTCGTGGCCCGCGGCGGCGAGCGTGGCGGCGCTCTCCGTCCCGATCAGGCCGGCGCCGATCACGACGACGCGACGGCGCGGCTCGGCGAGCACGGCCGCGATCCGCGGGAGCGCGGAGGGATCGGCGTTGACGAGCGCGGCCTCGATGCCGTCGATACGCGGACGTGGGTAGCGCAGCCCTGTGGCGAGCACGACCGTGTCGGCCTCGATCCTCCGGCCGTCCTCGAGGCGGATCCGCCCGCGCGCGAGGTCCGACCCCGCAACGACGCCGTCGAGCCTCTCGATGCCCCGCTCCGCGAGGCGCTGCTCGTCCGAGAGCAGCGTCGGGATGCCGGTCGCGAGCGCCTTCTTCGTCAGCGGCGGCCGGTCGACCGGGAGGCCGGAGCCGATCAGGAGCGGCCGGATGCCGTGCCGCGCGAGCCGCGCCGCGCACGCGTAGCCCGCGACGCCGTTCCCGACGATCGCGACCTCCGCCTTCACGCGAGCTCGATCTCGACCCGGCCCTCGACGACGCGCGTCGCGAAGACGCGCACGGGCTCCTCGGCCGGCCCCTCGAGCGGCCTTCCGGTCGCGAGGTCGAAGAGCGTGCCGTGGCAGGCACAGCGGATCGCCGTTCCCTCGACCCAGCCGTCGGTGAGCGGGCACTCGGCATGGGTGCACCACGCCTCGACCGCGTGCCACCCGCCGCCCGTGCGCGCGAGCGCGACGAGCGTCCCACCGCCCTCCACCGCGATCACGCTGTCCACGGGGAGCGACGCCTCCGCCGCGTCCACCCAGGTCATGCGTCCCAGAGGACGTGCAGGTGCCGCGGCGCGCGGAACTCCCAACCCGTGAAGAGCGGCGGCCGCGCGGGGTCGAGCCGGAGGCCGGGCAGCCGCTCGAGCAGCCGCGTGAGCGCGATCCGCATCTGCACACGCGAGAAATGGTGGCCCGAGCAGTAGTGCGTCCCGAAGCCGAACGCGGCGTGTGTGCGCTTCGGCCGGAACAGGTTGTACTCGTCCGCCGTCGGTCCCCACACGTCCTCGTCACGGTTCGCCGAGGAGACGAGCAGCCCCAGGTTCGCGCCCGCAGGGACCGTGATCCCGCCGAGCTCGGCGTCCGCGACCGCGCGACGGGTCTGCGTGCCGATCGGCGAGACCCAGCGAAGGCCTTCCTCGACCGCGTCGCGGACGAGGCCGAGGTCGTCGAGCACGGCCCGCACCTGCCGCGACGCGAGCAGGCCGACGAGCGTCGACCCGGCGGCGTGACCGGGCTCCTGCATCCCGCCCAGGAGGATCACCTTCAGCGTCGGCAGGATCGTCGCGATGCGCTCCTCGAGCGTCCCCTCGGCGAGCGCGAGCATCGTCGCGATCGTCGAGCCGTCGGGGTCGGCGTCGAGTCGCTCGAAGACCGGTTCCAGCGCGACGTCGATCTCCGCCGCGGTCGCGTCGGCGACCTTCCACTTCGCGGGGTCGTCCTCGAAGTTGGTCGCGCCCTCGGCGAGCCCGTGGAACCAGCGGCGGAGCATGTCGCCCTCGACGTGCCCGAGGCCGAGCACGCGGCCGAGGCCGAGCACCGAGATCGGCTCGAAGTACTCGCTCATCAGCTCCGCCTCGCCGCGTCCCTCGAGCCCGTCGAGGAGCCCTTGGGCGAGCGGCTCGATCAGGTCCGGCGTCGTCGCCTCGACGACGCGCGGCCGGAGTGACGGGTCGAGCATCGCGCGCAGGCGCTTCTGCGGGTCGCCGTCGAGGAGGAGGATGCTCTCGCCGCCCATCGTCCGCTCGAGGGGCGAGGGATCGACACGCGCGGAGAACACCTCCGGCTGCGTGGCCGCCGCCTCGACGTCGGCCCAGCGCGTGACGAACCACAGGCCGACCGCCGGAACGAAGCACACCGGCGCCTCGGCGCGCAGCCGTGCGTAGAC
>DATBIQ010000141.1:0-22340 GCA_036556865.1 Gaiella sp. | reverse complement strand
CGGGAGCCTGGAAAAACTGGTCGCTCGTCGGCGTCATGAACGCCGACGGGAGCCGCAAGACACCGATTCCGGATCGGCGTGAGAGACGCGCCGAGCAGCTTCGACTCGACACGGCTTCGGAGTCGTAGGCGCACGGGGAGGCACGAGGAGCGCGGTCCGGTCGAGGTCGTCAGGGGTGGCTCGTCAGGCTGCCAGCCACTTGGCCGCATCCTGACCAGCGTTGTGGCAGTCGCGGCAGCGGGCCTCGTACGAGTCGAGCGCCCCGACGACGATCGTCTCGCCCGAGTAGGGCGCCGGCCGGCCGTCGACGAGGCGCTGGGTCGTCGTGGCGGGGCCGCCACAGCGGTGGCAGACGGCCTGCAGCTTGTCGACGAACTCGGCCCGTGCGAGGAGCTCCGGCATCGGCCCGAACGGCTGACGGCGGAAGTCCTGGTCGAGCCCTGCGGCGATCACGCGGACGCCGCCGTCCGCGAGCGCGAGCGCGGCGTCGACGATCGTCGGCTCGAAGAACTGCGCCTCGTCGATGCCGACGACCTCGCAGCCACGGGCCCGCGCGACCAGCTCCGAACAGCCGTCCACGGGGACGGCCGACATGCGCACCCCCGCGTGGCTGACGACGTCGGCGGCGTCGTAGCGGTCGTCGATCCGGGGCTTGAAGAGGAGCACCCGCTGCCCGGCGATCTCCGCCCGCCGCAGCCGCCGGATCATCTCCTCGCTCTTGCCGCTGAACATCGGCCCGCACACGACCTCGAGCCAGCCGCCGTGCTGGGGAGGCACCCTGATCACGAGGCGTGATCCTAGACGCCTCGTCGGCTGCCCGCCGGCCGGCGTTTGCCGTCTCGCGCAGCGGGGATACCGGTTGCATGAGCAACTGGTTCGGTTTCGAGCCGATGGCGTGTTGCCCCGAGTGCGGCGAGTGGGTCCAGGCGGCCGCATACCGCGACGGCGGACACGAGTGCGATCCCGACACGAGGATCGAGCATCAGGTCGTGCGTGCGCGCCACGAGCTGACGCGCATCGAGTGGGAGCTCGCGTCCTATCTCGCGACGCCGCGGGCGCGCAAGCTCCTCGCGTTCACGCGCTACCTCGAGCGGAGGCGTGGCAGAGCGCCGTCGACCGCGCGGCAGGTCCATGCGCGCGCGTCGAGGCCCGTCGCGGACGTGTAGCGCCGGACTGCCTCGTCGGCAACCTGCCGTGCCGTGGCGGCAGGGGCGACCGCCACGACGCACCCGCCGAACCCCGCGCCCGTCAGCCGCGCGCCGAAGGCACCGCATCGCCCAAGCGTGCCGACCAGGACGTCGAGCTCGGGGGTCGAGACCTCGAAGTCGTCACGCAGGCTCGCGTGGCTCCGCGAGAGGAGCGTCCCGAGCTCCTCGACGTCGTTCCGGCGCAGCGCGTCGGCCGCGGCCAGGACACGCTCGTTCTCCGAGACGACATGCCGGGCTCGCGGCTCGTCCGCGACCTGCGCTGCGGTGGCGTCGCGGAGGGACGGCAGCCCGAGCCTCGCGGCGACGGCCTCGCACTCCGCCCGGCGCGCGGCGTACGCGGTCTCGTCGAGCGAGCGCGCCACGCCCGACTCGACCACGACGAGCGCGATCCCGTCGGGAAGTGGCACGGGCTCCATCTCGAGGCTGCGGCAGTCGATCAGGAGCGCGTGATCCCGGCGGCCGGCGAGCGACGCCAGCTGGTCCATGATCCCGCAGGGCACCGCCGTGGCGGCCTGCTCCGCCTCCTGGCATGCCCGCGCGAGCTCCAGCTGCTGGAGCCCGAAGTCGGCCGAGCGGGAGAGCGCGAGCGCAACGGCGACCTCGAGTGCCGCGCTCGAGGAGAGACCTGCGCCGACCGGCACGGTCGACGAGACATGTGCCTCGAGGCCGACGGGCGGGCGCCCCCGCTCGGCGAGAGCCCGCACGACGCCCGCGACGTAGCGCCCCCAGAGCGGCCGCACGTCTGGCGGCTCGTCGTCTCCGTTCGCGGAGACGTCGACGGTGCCGTCGGCGTCCGACGACGTCATGCGAACGCGGGAGCCCCCGATCGCGCGCACCGCAACCGTGCACTCCCTGTCGATCGCGACGGGGAGCACGAGGCCTTCGTTGTAGTCGGTGTGGTCGCCGATCAGGTTCACGCGACCGGGCGCGCGGACGGTGCCGGTCACTCCGCTCAGGGCACCGCGCCGGGGTGCACGACGTCGGTCATGCGGCTGCCTTCTCGCGCCATGGCGTCCCGTGGCGGTCGACGATCGCGCCGAGCGCGACGAGTCGCGGGACCGAGACCCGGCGGAGGAGCGATGAGGGGTCGTCGGCTGCGAGGGTCGCCGTCCACAGCGCTCGGCCGGCGAGGAACCCGGACGCGCCGCCGCGGCAGGATGCCTCGACTGCGCCGGGGAAGTCGTCGGGCTCGACGCCCTGCGAGAGGACGACCCAGGGTCCGGGTACGACCGCGTCGATCGCGCGCGCGCCTTCCTCGACGGCGGACAGGTCGCCGCGCCCCTGGAGGGGCACCTCGCACTTGTACAGCGACGGCCCGGTCGACGACAGCTCAGCGGCCGCCTCGAGGATCGCCGTCTCGCGGTCGTCCTCGCGCACGACGCCTTCGAGCACCGACAGCAGGCCGTGCTCCCCGGCGAGCTCGACGAAGCGGCTCGCCATGGCGAGCCGGCGTCCTCGCGCGGCGTCGTCCCGCCAGATGACGAGCAGCTTGAGCGCGACCGCGCCGGAGCGGCGGAATGCGGCGACGTCGGCGTCGCGGTCGAGGTCGGTCTCCTCGACGAGGCCGCCGGGTGGCTGCTCGAGCGCGTCGAGGGCGACGACGAGGCCGCAGGAGGCGGGGAGGAGCCGGTCGCCCGTGAGGCGGTCGAGGGCGTAGTGCCGGTCGATGAGGAAGCCCGACGCGTACGGGGCCAGCTCCGTCGCGACGGCCAGCTTGAAGGCGACGAGCCGGTCGTCGCCGACCGTCCCGTGATGGTGCTGGGCGAGCATGGTGCGCAGCGACTCCCGCTGGTCCATCGCGACCATCGCGAAGGTGCCGCTCGGCCGCGCGAGCGCGTCGAGCGTCGTCACGTCGCGCTGACGAGCGGTTCCATTCAGGCGGCGGGCAGCGGTCGTTCGAGCAGGTCGGTCTCTACGACCGGCGCCCGCGGGTCGCGCGGGATCCGGAAGGTCTTGACCTCGCTCGGGGCGAAGCGGGCGGCGATCGTCCGGGCGAGGAGCGGAAGCTCGAGCCTCGCCTCTCTGCCCGTCCCCGTCGTCTCGTGGGCGCGGACGACGGTGTCGCCGCCTCCGTCCTCGGCGCCCTTCAGCACGGTCACGACGATGCCCTCGTCGGCCGTCGCGTGCGTCGTCCTCATGGGCAACGAGCCCTCGTGGTACGACTCGAGCAGGGCGAATGCCGGCTGGTTCAGCTCCGCCGCGCAGCGGACGGTCCCCGCGGCGCGCCAGTCACCGGCGTGGGGCATGAGCCGGTACGTGAACTCTTGCCGCCCCTGGTCGAGGTACTCGTAGACGCCGTCGGGATCGAGCTCCTGCGGGTCGTGCCAGGCGTACACGGGGCTGCGGGCGACCGTCATGCCGATGTTCCCGCCGACCGCGTCGTGGCCGTGCTTCGAGTCGTTGACGACGGAGAGACCCGCACGGCCGTCGGAGACGTCGACCCACGCCTGCGCCGGCTCCTCGTCCCCGGTCGCCGGTCGCTCGATGTGGCCGTAGGGGATCTCGAACGTCGCGTGGTCGGTGACGATCCCGGTCGGGAAGCGCAGCTTGAGCAGGCGATGGCGCTCGTGCCAGTCGAGGACGGCGCGCACCTCCACGAACCGGGCGTCCGCTCCGAGGACGAGCTCCTCGGCCAGCGTCGTGGCGCCGTAGCGGCTCTCGATCCGGACGATCGAGCGCACCGGCCCGCTCTCGACGAGCCGGACCGACGTGCAGGTGAGCTCCCCCACGACGTCGTCGTACGCCCGGACGCGGTGGCCCCAGGTGTCCGATTCGTCCGCGACGACGACCGCGTGCCCGCGGCTCTGGCCGGCGACGACGTCGACCCCCGTCGCCTTCACGACCAGCCGCTCGAGCCAGCCCGTCCGGGGATCGATCCCGACGGCGAGGTGGTCGTTCTCGAGCGACGTGTCCGTCGCCGCGACGGCCGCGGCGGGCTCGACGGCGGCCGGCAGCAGCCGGTAGACGCGGTAGCCGAGCGGCGGCACGTCCGCAGCGAAGACGATCCTCCCCCGCGCGCCGGCGACGGTCGCGTGCGACCGCGTCCGCTGGACCGCGACGGGTGCTCCCTCGTCGTCCGCCATCGCTGCCTCGGCGTCCGGGAAGCCGGCGAACTCGACCTCCACGTCGGCGTGGAGCGGCCAGGCGTGCGGGTTGAACACGACGACGGGCGTCACGTCCTGCTCGGGTCGGATCTCGATCCTGCTCGAGATCGCCTGAATCGCGCGGTTGAAGACCGTTCCGGCGATCGAGCTCGCGTGCCCGATCTGGTCGCGTGCGTCCACGTACGCGGGCGCGATCGACGTGCCCGCGAGCGTGTCGTGGAACTGGTTGAAGAGGAGGAGCTTCCATGCGTCCGAGAGCTCCCGGAGCGGGTAGTCGAGGCCGGTGACGTGGTGGGCGACCGTGGCCCACTTCTCCGCGCGCTGCAGCGCGTTCTCGGCGCGGCGGTTCCACCGCTTGACGCCCGAGTGGGCGGAGTAGCACCCGACGCCGTGGTGTTGCAGCTCCCCGGCGTGGAGGGGAACGCCGTCCTCGAGCGCCGCACGGTCGAAGAAGGCGCGCGGCGAGCTGCAGCGGAGCTCGGGCCCTCCGCCCGCGCCGTTCAGGCGGCGGATCGAGTCGAGGTTCGCGCGCGTCGGGCCCCCGCCGTGGTTTCCGACGCCGTAGAAGACCATGTGCTCTCCCTCGGCCGTCAGCTGCGCCACCGACGCGTCGACGTGGTGCCCGAGGTCGGTTCCCGGCGTGCAGTACTCGTTCGGGATCCGGTACGCGAGGACGCGCGAGCCGTCCCTCGACTCCCACCAGAAGAGCGGCCCGGGCAGCGTCAGCTCGTGCGGCTGCGGCCGGAGGAAGACGTACGAGTCGAGGCCGCTCTTGGCCAGGAGCTGCGGCAGCGCGGCGTTGTGACCGAAGGAGTCGACGTTTGCGCCCGTCGTGGCGCGGATGCCGAGCTTCTCCCGGAGGTAGCCCTGCCCGTAGAGCGCCTGGCGGACGTACGACTCGCCGCCGGGGATGTTGCAGTCCGGCTCGACCCACCAGCCGCCGATCACGTGCCAGCGGCCCTCGGCGACGCGCTCGCGGATCGCCTCGAACAGCTTCGGGTCGGTCTCCTCGACCCAGGCGAGGTAGCACACCGAGTCGTGCGTGAACTCGAACTCGGGATACTCCTCGAGCCGATCGAGCGCCGAGCGGAACGTCGCCAGCACCTCCTGGTAGCCCTCGGGCCACTGCCAGAGCCACACCGGGTCGATGTGGGCGTTGCCGACCATGTGGAGAAGAGAGCGCTTCACCCGGCTGCCCACGCGTCGACCTGGTCGACGATCAGGTGGAGTAGCAGGAGGTGCATCTCCTGGATCCTGGCGGTCGTGTCCGACGGGACGACCAGTGCGTGGTCGGCGTACTCCGTCGCGGGCCGGCCGTCGCCTCCCGTGAGCACGACGGTGGTCGAGCCGACGGCTCGCGCCGCGGCCAACCCGCGGACGACGTTCTCGGACCGCCCGCTCGTCGTGATGCCGACGACCATGTCGCCGGGGGCCGCGAGCGCCTCGACCTGGCGGGCGAAGAGGTCGTCGAACGAGTAGTCGTTCGCGATGGAGGTGACGATCGACGGGTCGGTCGCCAGCGAGACCGCCGCGAGCGGCCTGCGCTCGCGCGTGTACCGCCCGACGAGCTCCGCGGCGAGATGCTGCGCGTCCGCCGCACTGCCGCCGTTTCCGAACGCGATCACCCGACCGCCCGACTCGTAGGCTCCGACCACGGCGCGCGCCACGTCGTCGACGGCGGGCAGGAGGCCGCGCACCGCCTGGGCGACTGCGAGGTGTTCGTCGAGCGCGTCGGTGGAGTCGTCAGGCATCGCGCAGGTCGTGCGCGTGGGGTTCGAGGACGATAGCCGCTGCTCCGACGACTCCGACCCGGTCGCCGAGCGCGGCCGCGACGATCTCGACCGTCTTGCCCGCCGGAGTCATCGCCTCCGCACGCACCCGCTCGCGCACCGGCGCGAGCAGGAGCTCCCCGGACCGGCTCACGCCGCCGCCGATCACGACCAGCCCCGGCTCGAAGAGGTTGACGATCGAGGTGAGCCCGCAGGCGAGCGCCTCGACTGTCTCGTCCCACACCCGGGAGGCCCCCTCGTCACCATTCAGCGCCGCCGCGGCCACCTCCTCCGCCGTTCCGCACGCGAGCCCTGCCTCGTGCGCGCGCTCCGCGATCGCCGTTCCCGAGACGTAGGCCTCGAGGCAGCCGCGCCGGCCGCAGCCGCGGCACGCGCGCCCACGCCAGTCGACCGTCACGTGGCCGAGCTCCGCGCCGTTGCCGTCGGAGCCGCGGTAGAGCCTGCCGTCGACGATCACGCCCCCACCGACCCCGGTCGAGACGGTGAGGTAGACCATGTTCGTGACGCCCGCGCCCGCGCCGTAGCGGTGCTCGCCCGCCGCGGCGGCGGTGGCGTCGTTGTCGAGCACGACCGGCAGGCCGTAGGCGCGCTCGGCGACCGCGCGCAGGGGGACGTCGTGCCACCGGGGGAGGTGCGGCGGAGAGACGACGCCACGAGCGGCGTCGAGCGGGCCTCCGCAAGCGATCCCGACCGCCTCGACGGCCGGCCATGCGACGTCCGCGGCCTCCACCGCCTGCCGCCCGAGAGCGAGCAGTCGCTCGACGACCTTCTCCGGGCCTTCGTCGCCGAGCGTCGGCGCGACGAGGAACGAGTGGACCGTCCCGCTCGCGTCGACGACGCCGGCGGCCAGCTTCGTCCCGCCGACGTCGAGGCCGAGGACGAGCGGCCGCGGTGCGGTCGCCTCGGGCCCGATCACCGTCTCACCGGCGGCCGGCCCGGTACGCGGCCCAGCTCTCGGCCAACGCTGCGTAGTCCTCGTCCGTGAGCGTCTCTCCCGTCGCGTCCAGGTGGCCGACGTAGTACAGCGCCGGCACGCCCAAGTCGGTCTTCTCGCGGAGGTAGGCCCGCCACGTCTCGAGATCGGGGACGCACCAGTCGTCGGTGTCGACCAGGAGCTCCGGGCAGGCGGCCCGCACGACGGCCGCGCGATACCGCATCTGAGCGAGCACGGGCGGCCTCGGGCCGAGGTCGTCGAGCCGCAGCATGTCGTTGAGCCTGATCATGTCGGCGACGTCGACGAACGCCGGGTGCGGGGCGTGCGTGATCACGAGCGCGTCCGGCTTGACCCGCTTCGCGGCGCCGTACACCGTCGCGAGGAGCTCGTGCAGGAGCGCGATGCCCCACCTCGGGCCGTGATGCTCGAGGCTGACTCCGCTGGGCGTCGATGCGGTGAAGTCGATCTTCAGCCCGTCCGCGTCGAGACCGTCCGGGCCGAGCATCCGGCAGACGGCGTCCTCGAGGAGAGCTCGGGTCGACGGGTTGTCCGGGTCGAGCCCGACGCCCTCCCCGTCCGGGCGACGGACGCAGAGCTCACCCGGGATGCCTTCGCCGCTCCACGCGCGCCACCACAGGAGCACGCGTTGCCCTCGCGAGTGGCGCGCGGCGACCCAGCCGCGGAGGTCGGGCCACTTGGCCGGATCCGGCTCGCACGTTCCGTAGGCGCCCTGCCACTTGTCGTCGATGACGATCGTCCCCGGAACGACGCCGCGCTCCTCCAGGTGGCCGAGGAACGCGTCGTAGCTCGCCTGCGTCGCGTGGTCGGCAGGGGAGCCGCCGTCCTGCGCGGCGAGCGAGCGCTGGGCGCCCCAGCCGCAGAAGATCGGTTCGTGCCACCAGTCCGCTGTCGGGCGCGTGGCGATCCGGGGCGCGGCGCCTCGGGCCGCGAGCTGTTCCCGGTGGCGCCGGAGCCCGCCGTACGGGTCGGTCGTGCCCGGCGTGACGAGCACCGTCGGGAGGTCGTACGTCCCCGCGACTCGCGTGTGGCCCTCGTAGTCGAGCCGCAGCGCGAAGGCACGGTCGCCCCCCTCGTACACGAGCTGCACGAACCCGAGCTCGTCGACCGAAGCGGCGACGCCGACTCCGACCCAGACCTCGGCGTGGGGGTCGGAAGGGTCGTCGAGGCCGTCCGCCGGGCAGAGCGCGAGGTAGAGCGGCGCGGGCGTGAAGAACCAGTGCCCGCGGCCGGGCTGGGAGTCGCCCGCAGCCCCGATCACCACGCTCTCCGAGGCCGCGCGGAGAACCCGACAGGGGTCTGCCGGTCCCGGCGAGAAGACGGTGCGGAAGCTCGAGCCGCTCGGGAGCATGCCCGTGCGCCCCGGGAGGAGCGACCGACCGGCCAGGAGGCGGACCTCGCCGAGCGCGCCGCTGCCGGTCACCGAGGAGCGCAGCTCGACGCCTTCGTCGTCGCAGACGATGGTCGTCGTCGCGTGGTCCCAGATCGTCGAGCGGCGGCCGACCTCGATCGTGCCCTCGTCGTCGAGCCGCGGCGGCTCCACCGAGAGCGTCTCGTCGCGTGCGTCGAGCCGGTCGCACGCGACGAGGGGCCTGAGCGTCGCCAGGTGCGCGCCCTCGGCAGTCGTCAGCGTCGCCCGCAGCCCGTCGGCCGAGACGGCGATCACGTACGCGGGCGTCCGGACGACGAGACCGCCGTTCGGCTCGGTGCGGAGCCCGGTCACTCGACGTCGACGAGCGCCTCGGCCTGCTGCCCGAGGCGGAGGCCCCCGACCGTGAGGTCCGCGGCGACCCGCGCGCGGCGCATCGCCCGCCCGGATGCGGTGATCCGGAACACGAGGACACCTTCGGCGCCCGCGCCGAGCAGCAGGTCCTGCGTCGCGTGCGAGAGGTCCCAGCCGACGGGCGCGACGAGGCTCACGGCGAGGGTCTCCGGGTGGTCGAAAGGGTTCCGGACGTGCACCTCGAGGGCGTGCGGCTCTCCGGGCCGGACGAGCGAGCGGTACGGCTCGATCCGCGCCGCGAAGCCGCCGGCGCCGAGGTCGACGTCGTCGAGCGGGAGGAGCTCGCGGTGTAGCTCCGCCAGCCTGCTGCCCTCGACGAGCATCCGGTCGATCCGCTCGGGCGTCAGCTCCTGCGGCAGCGAGTGGCCCGTGAGCATCAGCTCGGGCCGGAGCGACGCGTACAGCTCTGCGCTCCTCACGTAGTCGTCGAAGCCGAAACGGTTGCGGTAGTAGAAGTTCGGGACGTCACGTGACGCCGCGCCCTCCGGCGTCCAGTGCTGGTCGCCCGTGACGACGACGCGCCTCCCGTCCACCTCGAAGAAGATCGCCGCCGCGTACTCGGTGTGGCCGGGCAGCGGGTACACGGTCAGCTCGTACTCGCGCCACGTGAACGACGCGCCCTCGCGAAGGATCCGATCGGCGCGAACCGGGTCGGGCCAGAGGCACGGCAGGTCGTAGCGCCGCGGATCGGCCAGCACCGGCGCGACCCACTCGGGAATCCAGGCCTCGGTGCCGTCGGCGCCGCGCAGGAGGTTGATCCCGGCCACGTGGTCGTCGTGGTAGTGCGTGGGGACGACGACCTCGACGCGCTCCACGCCGTGGTCGACACGCAGGCCGTCGGTCGAGTGGAGCAGCGGCCGGTGCGAGGCGAGGTCGTAGCCGCAGTCGAAGAGCAGTGCCGCGCCGGAGCCGGAGAGCAGCGCGTAGCTCGACGCCACCTTCGTCCGGTCGCGCAGCAGATGCGGCGTGATCGCGTCCCAGGGCGCGTGGAGCCACCCGTCGACGTTGAAGGGGCGCTGCCAGCGCAGGGTCATCAGCTCCCGCAGGCGGGTGCAGGTCGCGTCGAACGCGGCCGGGGGGTCGTGCATCGGCGCCCCGTGCGACGGGAGGAGCCGGTCCGGCGCCTGCCGCTCGAGGATCGCGCAGGACATGATCGTCGAGGCGGCGCCTTCGAGCGCGTCGCTGTACGACCACTGGAGCGCCGCGAGCGACCACACCTTCCCCTCGCCGTAGAGGAGGTCGCCGACGAAGGCGAGTCGCAGCCCTTCGATCTCGACCACGTAGCTCACCGACCCCGGCGTGTGGCCGGGCGTCGGCAGCGTGAAGACGTCGTGGTCGCCGTAGCGCACCGTGCAGTACTCGGAGACGGTGCCGGCGACGGGCACGCTCTCGAGGAGCGAAAAGCGGTCCTCGCGCAGCGAGTAGTCGACGTCGAGCTGGCGTGCCTGCCAGTGCTCGTCGACCCGGTCGACGAGCGCGCGCTCGAGCGGCGGCACCCACACCCTCGCCCCTGCCGCCACGGCGCGGACGAGGCCCTGGACCTGGTCGCGATGGTGATGCGTGACGAGGACGTCCGTGACCCGGTCGATTCCGAGCTCCGGCAGGTGGTCGAGGATCGCGCCGCTGCCGAAGTCGACGAGGACGGCGTCGCGCCCCGAGCAGAGCACGTAGACGTTGCACGTATCGCGGAACGCGAACAGCCGCGCGGCGGTCTCGAGCACGGGCCGCGGAGCGGTTCTCTCCATCGGCGCGAGTCTAGACGGCGCTCTGGAGGCTCCGGAATCGCCCTCCCAGCCGATGTCCGAACGATGACCACCCGCGCGCCGCGCGGTTAGATTCCGCGCCCATGGGCCACACCGCCTCGCGTGCGCCGTCTCCTTCCCCTACCGACCTCGGGTACGCGGGACGCGGGCGCCCTGGTGCCGCGCCCTGACATCGTGACGCTGGGGCTCGCATGACGCCGCACGTCGTCTGCATCGGCCTCGCGACCCAGGACACCGTCGTCGGCGTACCGCGGTGGCCGGTCGGCGACGACCGGGTCGTGGCGAGCGCAGTGGCCGTCGCCGGCGGCGGGCCTGCCGCGACGGCGGCGGTCGCGCTCGCGCGCCTCGGGATTCGCGCCTTCTTCGTCGGCCAGGTCGGCGACGACGCCGTCGGTGCGGCGATCCGCGAGGGGCTCCAGAGCGAGGGCGTCGACACGACGTGCGTCGCGAACGTGGACGGCGCGTCGCCCCGGAGCGTCGTGCTGGTCTCCGGCGACCGGCGCGCGATCGCCGCGTACCCGGGGACGCTGCCCCCGCTCGTCCTCGACGACGCGTCACGGCAGCTCTGCCGGGACGCCGCCTGGGTGCACGTCGACCACCTCGGCTACGCGGCGGCACCCGAGAACGTTCGCCTCTCGGTCGACGGCGGGAACCCGATCGAGGGGCTCGACCTCGCGGGCGTCGCGCTGTACGCGCCGACGGAGGCGGGGCTGCGCGACGCGTTCGGCGGGCCCCAAGGCGCGCTCGCGGCGGGAGCCGCGCTCGTGGTCGTCACCCGCGGAGCATCCGGGTCGATCGCGTACACGAGTGACGGAGCGGTGGTGGACGCACCCGGGCGGGTTGCCGAGGTCGTGAGCACCCTTGGCGCGGGCGACGTGTTCCACGGCGCGCTTCTGGCGGCGCTCGTGTGGGAGCGGCCGCTGAACGAGGCGCTCGCGTTCGCGAACGAATGTGCCGCGCTCTCGTGCCGCGCGCTCGACGGCAGGTCGGCAATCCCCCGTCTCGAGGAGGTCGCACCATGACGCACAGCATCGCCGTGATCGCAGGCGACGGTGCGGGCCCGGAAGTCGTCGCGGAGGCGCGGAAGGCGGTCGACGCGCTCGGCCTCGCGGTCGAGTGGCACGAGCTGCCGTGGGGCACCGCGCACTACCACGACACGGGCGCGATGATGCCGCCCGACGCGCTCGACGTCGTGCGGCGGCACGACGCCGTGCTGCTGGGGGCCGTCGGCGATCCGTCCGTCCCCGACCACGTGACGTTGTGGGGCCTCCTCCTGCCGCTGCGGCAGGGCCTCGACCTCTGGGCGAACGTCCGCCCGGCGCGTCTCCTCGACGGAATCCCGTCGCCGCTCGCCGGCCGTCCCGAGGTCGACATGCTGTTCGTGCGCGAGAACACCGAGGGCGAGTACTCGGGCGTCGGCGGCAGAGCCCACACCGGGCTGCCGCTCGAGGTCGGGCTGGAGACGAGCGTCTTCACGCGGGCGGGCGTCCATCGCGTCGTCGAGTACGCCTTCGGCCTCGCCGCGAAGCGCCGAGGCGTCGTCACGAGCGCGACGAAGTCGAACGCCTCCCGCTACGGCTACGTCCTCTGGGACGACGTCGTCGAGGAGGTCGCCGCGGCCCACCCGGACGTCCGCAGCGAGCGCGTGCTCGTCGACGCCCTCGCCGCGCGCATGGTGCGGAGCCCGGCGTCGCTCGACGTCGTCGTCGCCTCGAATCTGTTCGGGGACGTCCTCACCGACATCGCAGCGGAGCTCCAGGGCGGGATGGGCATGGCGGCGAGCGCGAGCCTCGCGCCGGGCGCCGGAGCTCCCGGGATCTTCGAGCCGGTCCACGGCTCGGCGCCGGATATCGCCGGCCGGGGAATCGCGAACCCGCTCGGTGCGATCTGGAGCGCCGCGTTGATGCTCGAGCACCTCGGCGAGCAGGACGCGGCCGACCGCATGATGGCGGCCGTCGAGGCCGTGTGCCGCGACGGCGTCGGGACGGCGGACGTCGGCGGCACGGCGACGACGAGCCAGGTGGGCGACGCGGTGGCCGCGCGTGTCTGACACCGGCGGACAGTGGTGGAGGACCTCCGTCCTCTACCAGGTCTACGTCCGGAGCTTCGCGGACACGGACGGCGACGGGCTCGGCGACCTGCGGGGGATCCGCTCGCGGCTGCCGTACGTCCGCGACCTGGGTGTCGACGGCATCTGGCTGACGCCCTTCTATCCGACGCCCGACGCGGACCACGGCTACGACGTGAGCGATTACGAGAACGTCGATCCGCGCTTCGGGTCGCTCGGCGACTTCGAGGCGCTCGTCTCCGACGCACACGAGCTCGGTCTGCGGGTGATCGTCGACATCGTCCCGAACCACACGTCGAACGAGCACCCCTGGTTCCGGAGCGCGCTCGCCGACCCGAACGGCCCCGATCGCGCCCGCTACGTCTTCCGGCCGGGACGCGACGGCGGGCCGCCGAACAACTGGGAGTCCGCCTTCGGCGGGCCGGCCTGGACCAGGGACGAACGGAGCGGCGAGTACTACCTCCACCTGTTCGCGCCCGAGCAGCCGGATCTCGACTGGCACAACGAGGCGGTCCGCGAGGACTTCGAGGAGATCCTGCGCTTCTGGCTCGATCGCGGCGTCGACGGCTTCCGGGTCGACGTCGCCCAGTCGCTCTACAAGGAGCGGCAGCTGGCCGACGTCGTCATCCCCGACCCTCGCCCCCGTTTCGGCGACTGGCACACGGGGCTCCAGCAGCCCGAGCTCCACGAGCTGTACCGCGAATGGCGGCGGGTGGTCGACGCCTACCCGGGCGACCGGATGCTCGTCGGGGAGATGTTCCTCGCCGACCAGACGAGGCTCGCCCAGTACGTCAGACCGGACGAGCTGCACCAGACGTTCAACTTCCGCTTCCTCTTCGAGGAGTGGGACGCGGCGTCGCTGCGCTCGTGCATCGACGAGATCCTCGCGGCGTTCGGCGCCGTCGGGGCGCCGGCGACGTGGGTGCTCGAGAACCACGACGTCCCGCGCGTCGCGACGCGCTACGGCGGGGGCCGCGAGGGCGTTCGCCGCGCGCGGGCCGCGGCGTTGCTCATGCTCGCGCTCCCCGGCGCGGCCTACGTCTACGCCGGTCAGGAGCTCGGGCTCGAGGAGGTCGACGTGCCGGACCAGCTGCGACAGGATCCGATCTTCGAGCGGACGGGCGGTGAGCGCGTGGGGCGCGACGGGTGTCGCGTGCCGATCCCGTGGTCGCCGGGGCCGGGCCTCGGCTTCACGTCGGGCACGCCGTGGCTGCCGATGCCCGCCGAGTGGGAGCGGTCGAGCGTCGCCGCGCAGGAGAGCGACCCCGACTCCACGCTCGCGCTCTACCGCGCGGCGCTTCGCATCCGGTGCGGGCTGGCCGCTCTCACCTCCGGCGGCCTCGCCTGGCGGGACAGCCCGCCCGGCTCGCTCGTCTTCGAGCGGTCGACGGGCTCCGAGACGGTGGTCTGTGTCGTGAACGTCGACGCGCAGTCGGTGCCCCTGCCCGAGGGCGAGCTCCTGCTCGCGAGCGGAGAGCTCGAAGGGGCCGCGCTCCCGCCCGGAGTCGCAGCGTGGCTCCGGGCGTGACCCACCGGCTCGAGGCGGCGGGCGGCTGCTCTTGTGCCGAAGGCGCGAAAGCGCCTTGCTACACTCCGCTCGGCTCGGCGGCGTAGCTCAGTTGGTTAGAGCAGCGGAATCATAATCCGCGTGTCGTAGGTTCGAGTCCTACCGCCGCTACCTGTTCCGCCCTTTCGTACGTCCCGACCAGAAGAGAAGAGATGGCCACCGGAGTCAGAGTCGCGATCACGCTCGCGTGCACGGAGTGCAAGCGGCGCAACTACCAGTCGCAGAAGTCCAAGCGGAACACGCCCGACCGCGTCGAGCTCCGCAAGTACTGCCGCTGGTGCGGCTCGCACACGCTCCATCGCGAGACCCGGTAAGAGGGACGGCGCATGGCAGGAGAGACGAGACGCCAACGGCGCGACGCGCGCCGGGCCGCGGGCAAGGAACCGGCCCGGGCCGGGTCGCCGCGTCCGGTCCCGGCGGGCCCCGCCGCACCGGCTGCGCCGACGCACGTCGAGCATCCGCGTCGCGGCGGCTTCGTCCGGGAGTCCGTCGCCGAGCTCCGCAAGGTCGAGTGGCCGAACCGCGCGCAGGTGATCCAGGGGACGATCGTCGTGATCATCGCGTGCGCGATCGTCGGGGCCTACCTCTGGGGCGCCGACCAGGTGCTCCGGCCGTTCGTCCGCGACGTGCTCCTCGGGCAGTAGGGAGAAGACGACTTCAGATGTTCCACTGGTACGTGATCAACACCTACTCCGGGCACGAGAACAAGGTGAAGGCCAATCTCGAGCACCGGATCGTCTCGATGAACCAGCAGCAGCGGTTCCGCCGTGTCGTGGTCCCGACCGAGCAGGTGATCGAGACGAAGGACGGGCAGAAGGTGCAGACGGAGAAGCGCGTGCTGCCCGGGTACGTCCTGGTCAACATGGACCTGAACGACGAGGCGTGGACGGTCGTCAAGGGAACACCCGGCGTGACGGCGTTCGTCGGCGCCGGCGCGAAGCCGTCGCCGCTCTCGACCGCCGAGGTCGACCGCATCCTCCACGCCGGAGGCGCGCCGGGCGCACCGGCGACACGCGCGCAGGTCGAGTTCTCGCTGGGTGAGTCGGTCAAGGTCACGTCAGGCCCGCTCTCCGACTTCGACGGCGAGATCGTCGACGTCAACGCCGACGCGCAGAAGCTCAAGGTGCTCGTGGACATCTTCGAGCGCCAGGTGCCCGTCGAGCTCGCGTTCGACCAGGTGAAGAAGATCGACTAGGGGATCCGCCTCGGCGAATCCCTGCAAACCCCCAGACGGATAGGAGGAGGCGCGACGCGCCGCACGGACTCCGATGGCGAAGAAGGTTCTCACACTCATCAAGCTCCAGATCCCCGGCGGGCAGGCGAACCCCGCGCCGCCGGTCGGCCCCGCGCTGGGCCAGCACGGCGTCAACATCGTCGAGTTCACGAAGGCGTTCAACGCGCAGACCGCGCACGAGAACGGCCGGATCATCCCGGTCGAGATCACCGTCTTCGAAGACCGCTCGTTCACGTTCATCACGAAGACGCCGCCCGCCGCGGTGCTCATCAAGGAGGCCCTCAACCTCGAGTCCGGCTCGGCGGAGCCGAACCGCAACAAGGTCGGCCGCCTGACGCAGGCGCAGCTCCGCTCGATCGCCGAGACGAAGATGCCCGACCTGAACGCGAACGACGTCGAGGCGGCGATGCTCGTCATCGCCGGCACCGCCCGCAGCATGGGCGTCGAGGTTGACCAGTGAGCGCGCACGGGAAGCGGTACAGAGAGGCGCGCGCGGCGATCGACCGGGAGAAGCTGTACGCGCCGGGCGAGGCGTTCGCGACGTTGAAGGCGGTTCCGGACGCGAAGTTCGACGAGACCGTGGAGGTGCACTTCCGGCTCGGGCTCAACGTCCGTCACGCCGACGAGCAGCTCCGCGGCACGATCATGCTCCCGCACGGCACCGGCCGCTCGACGCGCGTCGCCGTCTTTGCCGAGGGCGACAAGGCGCGCGAGGCGGAGGAGGCAGGCGCGGACGTCGTCGGCTCGGCCGATCTCGCCACGAAGATCGAGGGCGGGTTCCTCGACTTCGACGTCGCGATCGCGACGCCCGACCAGATGGGGAACGTCGGCAAGCTCGGGCGCGTGCTCGGCCCCCGGGGGCTGATGCCGAACCCGAAGACCGGCACGGTGACGTTCGACGTCGCGAAGGCGGTCTCCGACGCGAAGGCCGGCAAGCTCGAGTACCGCACCGACCGGGGCGCGAACGTGCACCTGCCGATCGGGAAGAAGAGCTTCGGCGAGAAGCAGCTGCTCGAGAACTACGCGGCGGTCGTCGAGGAGATCGTCCGGGCCAAGCCGGCCGCGGCGAAGGGCCGTTACATCAAGGGGATCACCGTCACGACGACGATGGGCCCCGGGCTCCACGTCGACCCGACGCGGACGCGCGACATCGCCGAGACCGCTGAAGCGGTCTCGGCCTAGGAGTGCTGCTACCGTCCGACCCGCAAATCCGACTAGGAAACCTCCGAAGACAGCCGGCAGCCCGCAGGGCAGAGGACCGGCCGAGGTAGGTCAGGAGCACACCGCAGGCGGCTGGTCTGCGGTTCCGGGCCCACCTCGCAGGTGGGCCTAGTCGTTTCCGAAGGAAACGAGCATGCAGAGAAGCGAGAAGGAACAGGTCGTCGCCGAGCTGGTCGAGCGACTCCGCTCGACGGAGTCGCTCATCGTCGCCGACTACCGTGGGCTGACGAACGCGCAGCTCGCCGAGCTGCGGGCGAAGCTTCGCTCGAGCGGGGCGCAGCTGCAGGTCGTGAAGAACACGCTCACCCGCCGCGCGGCCGAGACCGCCGGCACGGAGTCGCTCCTCGCCCTCCTCGAGGGCCCGACTGCGATCGCGTTCGTCGAGACCGACGGCGATCCGGTCGCGGTCGCGAAGGCGCTCTCCGACACGGCGAGGGACACGAAGATCCTCTCGCTCCGCGGAGGGATGCTCTCCGGGCGCTCGATCTCGGGCGACGAGATCGAGGAGCTGGCGAAGCTGCCCGCCCCCGAGGTGGTCAAGAGCCAGCTCGTCGGCGTGATCGTCGCGCCGATCACCCAGCTGGCCGGGCTGCTCGCGGCGCCGGTGCGCGACCTCGTCGGCCTGATCGACGCGCGCATCACGCAGCTCGAGGAGCGCGGCGGCGCAGAGGTGGCCGACGAGGCGCCGGCCCAGGAGGCGGCCGCCGACGAGGCGCCGTCCGACGCGGCGCCGGCCGACGACGCCGAGGAGACGAAGGGGGCCGAGGAGCCCGTCGCCGAAGCGTCTCCGGACGACGCCACGACCGAAACCGATGCCGGCGACGACGGGACGACCGGCGAGAACGAACAGGGCTAGGACGAGAAAGGAATCACGATGGCTACGGACACAGCAAAGGTGCTCGAGACGCTCGGCAGCATGACCGTGCTCGAGCTCGTGGAGCTCAAGAAGGCGATCGAGGAGGAGTGGGGCGTCACGGCGGCCGCTCCGGTCGCCGTCGCCGCGGCGCCCGGCGTCGCAGCCGGTGGCGACGGCGCCGCCGTCGCGGAGGAGAAGGACTCCTTCGACGTCGTGCTCACCGGCGCCGGCGACAAGAAGATCCAGGTGATCAAGGTCGTCCGCGCGGCGACCGGGCTCGGCCTCAAGGAGGCCAAGGACCTCGTCGACGGCGCGCCGGGCACCGTCAAGGAGGCGCTCGCGAAGGACGAGGCCGAGAAGCTCAAGGCCGAGCTCGAGGAGGCCGGCGCCGGCGTCGAGCTGAAGTAGATCGGACCGCAGGGGACTGTCCCGGCAGGGGACTGTCCCCCGTGAGTCGGGGACACGCGGTCCCTCGGGAACGCCACGGGGGACAGGCCCGATCCAGGGCCAGTCCCCTGGGCGAATCGCCTGGTCCGGGGAACCGGGCCAGTCCTGCTACAATCGATCGCGGACAGCTCCGCCGCCCTGCAGGGGTTGCGGCGGAGCGTGCCTGTCCGCTATCTTTCCCTGTTCCGCCCGAGCCTGGCTCCGACTCTGCCCGTCCGATCACCGACCGCCGTACCTAGCAAGGGAGGCTGTTCTTGAGCAGCACCGCTGTCGCGCCGCGCGCGCGCAAGTCCTTTTCGCGCCTGAAGCACGTCCTCGACCTCCCCAACCTCATCGACATCCAGAAGGCCTCCTTCCAGTGGTTCCTGGACGAGGGGCTCCGCGAGACGATCGACGACATCTCGCCGATCACCGACTACACCGGGACGCTCGCCGTCGAGTTCGGCGACTACGAGTTCGGTCCGCCGCAGCACACGATCTCGGAGTGCCGCGAGAAGGACCTGACCTACCAGGCGCCGCTCTCGATGACCGTCCGCTTCGTCAACACCGAGACGGGCGAGATCCGCGAGCAGCGCGTCTTCATGGGCGACTTCCCGATGATGACGGAGCACGGGATGTTCATCATCAACGGCACCGAGCGCGTCATCGTGACGCAGCTCGTGCGCTCGCCCGGCGCCTACCTGATGGAGCCGAAGGACGCGACGAAGCAGGTCTTCACCGCGAACCTGATGCCGTCGCGTGGCTCGTGGCTCGAGCTCGAGATCGACAAGAAGGGCATCGTCTATGCGCGGATCGACCGCAAGCGCAAGCTGCCGATCACGACGCTCCTGCGGGCGCTGCCGGCGGAGGACCCGACGACCGGGTTCCAGCTCGACACGTCGACGAACGAGGCGATCCTCGGGCTCTTCGACGAGTCGACCCGCGTCTACATCCAGAACACGCTCGAGAAGGATCCCTCCACCCGCGAGGAGGAGGCGCTCATCGAGGTGTTCAAGAAGCAGCGACCCGGTGAGCCGCCGACGCTCGACAACGCGCGGAACCTGCTCCGGTCGCTCTTCTTCGACCCCAAGCGCTACGACCTCACGAAGGTCGGCCGCTACAAGCTCAACCAGCGCCTCGGCGTGGACGTGCCGGAGGACACGCGTGTGCTCACGACCGAGGACATCCTCGCGCTCGTGCGCAAGCTCGTCGACCTGCCCGCGCAGCTCGGCGTCCCGGAAGACGCGAAGGACTTCGCGGCGGAGGCCGCCGTCCTCTCGCGCGAGCCGATCCGGGGGGAGCTCGACGAGTACGAGCACTTCGGGAACCGCCGCCTGCGGACGACGGGCGAGCTGATCCAGGAGGCGTTCCGCGTCGGCCTCTACCGCATGGAGCGCGTCGTCCGCGAGCGGATGACGACGGAGGACGTCGACACGATCACGCCGCAGACCATCATCAACATCCGGCCCGTCGTGGCGGCGCTCAAGGAGTTCTTCGGCTCCTCGCAGCTGTCGCAGTTCCTCGACCAGACGAACTCGCTCGCGGCGCTCACCCACCGGCGGCGCCTGTCGGCGCTCGGCGCCGGCGGGCTGACGCGTGAGCGCGCGCCGATCGAGGTGCGCGACGTCCACCCGACCCACTACGGCCGCATGTGCCCGATCGAGACGCCCGAGGGACCGAACATCGGCCTGATCGGCGCGCTCGCGTCGTACGCGACCGTGTCGGAGTTCGGCTTCATCCAGACGCCGTACCGCAAGGTGGACAAGGCGAAGGTGACGGACGAGATCGTCTACCTCGACGCCGCCCAGGAGGCTCGCTACACGATCGCGCAGGCCTCCGAGCCCGTTGACACGAAGACGGGGAAGTTCGTCAACGACCAGGTGCTCTGCCGCTCCGCCGCCGGCGAGGCGGTCATCGCACGGGCCGACCAGGTCGACTACATGGACGTCTCGCCGGCACAGATCGTGTCGATCGCGACGACGCTGATCCCGTTCCTCGAGCACAACGACGCGAACCGGGCGCTGATGGGCGCGAACATGCAGAAGCAGGCCGTGCCGCTGATGATCCCGCAGGCGCCCCTCGTCGGCACCGGCCTCGAGTACCGCGCGGCCGTCGACACCGGCGACGTCGTCCTCGCGCGGAACCCCGGCGCGGTGATCGACGTCGACGCCGAGCGGATCGTGATCGAGGGCAAGGGGACGCGGGACGAGTACCCGCTGACGAAGTTCATGCGCTCGAACCAGGGCACGCTGATCCACCAGAAGCCGGTCGTCTCGCTCGGCGACTCGGTCGCGACCGGCGAGGTGCTCGCCGACGGCGCCGCCACCGACCGCGGCGAGCTCGCGCTCGGCGCGAACCTGCTCGTCGCGTTCATGCCGTTCGAGGGCTACAACTTCGAGGACGCGATCGTGCTCTCCGAGCGGCTCGTCAAGGACGACGTGCTCAGCTCGATCCACATCCACGAGTACGAGATCGACGCCCGGTCGACGAAGCTCGGCGACGAGGAGATCACGCGCGACATCCCGAACCGCTCGGAGGAGTCGCTCGCGAACCTCGACGAGCGCGGCGTCGTGCGGATCGGCGCCGAGGTCGGCTCGGGCGACCTGCTGGTCGGCAAGGTCACGCCCAAGGGCGAAACCGAGCTGACGGCGGAGGAGAAGCTGATTCGGGCGATCTTCAAGGAGAAGGCGCGCGAAGTGCGCGACACGTCGCTCAAGGTGCCGCACGGCGAGGGCGGGAAGGTGATCGGCGTCAAGACGTTCTCCCGCGACGCGGGCGACGACCTGCCGCCGGGCGTCAACGAGCTCGTCCGCGTCTTCGTCGCGAAGAAGCGCAAGATCGCCGAGGGCGACAAGCTCGCGGGCCGCCACGGGAACAAGGGCGTGATCGCGAAGATCGTCCCCGAGGAGGACATGCCGTTCCTGCAGGACGGCCGCTCGGTCGACATCGTCCTCAACCCGCTCGGCGTGCCGAGCCGGATGAACATCGGCCAGATCCTCGAGACGCACCTCGGGTGGGCCGCCGCGCACGGCGTGTTCGAAGAGGGCGAGCCCGTCAACGAGCGGGCGCCGATCAACGCGCCCGACCCGCGGGCCGTCGCGACACCGGTCTTCGACGGCGCCACCGAGGCGGACGTCGACGAGGCCCTGATCACGTGGGCGAAGGGGAGCGACACGATCGCGATGAACGTCGACGAGAACCGCGTCGAGGGACGCCGCTGCTCCGGGAAGGTGCAGCTCTTCGACGGGAAGTCGGGCGAGCCCTTCGAGCAGAAGGTCACCGTCGGCTACATGTACATCCTCAAGCTGCTCCACCTCGTCGACGACAAGATCCACGCGCGCTCGACCGGCCCGTACTCGCTCGTCACCCAGCAGCCGCTGGGCGGCAAGGCGCAGTTCGGCGGACAGCGCTTCGGCGAGATGGAGGTGTGGGCGCTCGAGGCGTACGGAGCCGCGTACACGCTCCAGGAGATGCTCACCATCAAGTCCGACGACACGATCGGCCGCGTCAAGGCGTACGAGGCCATCGTCAAGGGCGAGAACATCGCCGAGCCGTCGATCCCGGAGTCCTTCAAGGTGCTCCTCAAGGAGATGCAGTCGCTCTCGCTCGACGTCCACGTCCTCTCGGACGAGGGCCGCGAGGTCGAGGTGCGCGAGGAGGACGACGAGCTGCTCCGCGCCGCGGAGGAGCTCGGGATCGACCTCTCTCCCGCGAGCGTCCGCGGCGCCGCAGGCGCCCCGTCGGCGCAGGAGGTCGAGGAGGGCGCGCCCGAGGAGGGCGCCGACCTGGTGCTCGCCTCCGACGAGAACCTGGAGGAGGAGGCGCCGGTCGAGGGCACGGAGGAGCTCGCGCTCCCGGCCGACCTGGAGGTCGAGGACTGAGCGGAGATCGCTTCGCGACCTCCACCTCGGTCCGGGCCGATCGAATCGAGTGAACGAGACGTAGACGGAGAACGACGGGAGAAGCCCCTGACCCGGGGTTTGTCCGAAGGAGAAACACCTTGGCGCAGATCGACATCAACGACTTCGACGCGATCCGGATCGGGCTCGCTTCGCCGAAGCAGATCCGTGACTGGTCGATGGGCGAGGTCACCAAGCCGGAGACCATCAACTACCGCACCCTGAAGCCCGAGCGCGACGGGCTGTTCTGCGAGCGCATCTTCGGTCCCACGAAGGACTGGGAGTGCTACTGCGGCAAGTACAAGCGCGTCCGCTACAAGGGCATCATCTGCGAGCGCTGCGGCGTCGAGGTGACGCGGCAGAAGGTGCGCCGCGAGCGCATGGGGCACATCGACCTCGCCGCGCCGGTCTCGCACATCTGGTTCTTCAAGGGCGTCCCGAGCCGGATCGGCTACCTGCTCGACATCGC
>DATBIQ010000140.1:0-9636 GCA_036556865.1 Gaiella sp. | reverse complement strand
TCCGGCGAGGTCATGGCCGCGCTCAACCTCGCGGTGCACCGCACGATGTCCTCGATGGACGAGCTGATCGAGCGGTTCGGCCCTGCGGTGAAGAAGACCGCCGAGGACATCTCGCTCGGGATGGGTCACCGGCTGGTGCCCGCGTAACCGTGTCGGGGCCGCTGGTGCTCGACGACGTCGTCGCGATCGACGTCCACACGCACGCCGAGATGTCCCGCTCCGGCCACGACTCGCTGCCCGACGACCTCCGGGATGCCGCAATCGAGCACTTTCGGGGCCAGTCGGCGCGCCCGACCGCAGAGGAGCTGGCCGCCTTCTACCGCGAGCGGAACATGATGGCCGTCGTCTTCACCGTCGACGCCGAGTCGACGACGGGCCAGCCCCGGGTGCCGAACGAGGAGATCGCCGCGGTCGCGCACGCGAACGCCGACGTGCTGATCCCGTTCGCGAGCATCGACCCGCACAAGGGCCGCAGGGGCGTCGACGAGGCGAAGCGGCTGATCGCCGACCACGGCGTGCGCGGCTTCAAGTTCCACCCGAACATCCAGGCGTTCTTCCCGAACGAGCGGCTGGCGTACCCGTTCTACGAGGTGATCGAAGAGGCAGGGCTGCCCGTACTCTTCCACACCGGGCACTCGGGCATCGGCTCGGGCATGCCGGGGGGCGGCGGGATCCGGCTCAAGTACTCGAACCCGATGCACGTCGACGACGTCGCGGTCGACTTCCCGGACCTCAAGATCGTGCTCGCGCACCCGTCGTTCCCCTGGCAGGACGAGGCGCTCTCGATCGCGATGCACAAGCCGCAGGTGTTCATCGACCTCTCGGGCTGGTCGCCGAAGTACTTCCCCGAGCAGCTCGTTCGCTACGCGAACACGCTGCTGCGGGACCAGGTGCTGTTCGGCACCGACTACCCCTTCATCACGCCCGAGCGCTGGCTCGCCGACTTCGACGCGCTCGACATCAAGCCCGAGGTGCGGCCGCTAATCCTCAAGGAGAACGCCGTCCGGCTGCTCGGGCTGCGCGACGGGGCCTGAGCGTCAGGCGGCGGGCGCCGGGCCGTCGTCGGCGTCGTGCGGGAACCCCTCGTCGATCGCCCGCAGGACCCGCGCCGCCGCCTCGCCGGGGTGCTCGGCACGCGCGAGGGCCCTCTCCACGGCATCGAGCAGCGCCTGTTTCGTCACGGGCGCCGGGATCAGCGTCGCCTCCTCCGCGAGGTGCGCGTACCGCTCGAAGTCCGGCTGCGGCGCCTCGAAGACGATCGGGGTCGATCCCTGCTCGCCGAGAACCGCCAGCAGCGTCTCGCCCCGCTGCATCGAGCACGTCGAGACGACGACGTCGGCCCCCGCGACGAGCTCGCAGCGGCCGCTCTCGAGCAGGGGGCACCGGTCGTGCCCGTCGGGATGCTCGCCCGCGCACGTCGCGACGTCGTATCCCGCCTCGTGCAGCACCTCGGCGTACGCCCAGAGCTCCGCATGGTCGGGATGCTCCACGAGCACCCGCTCGCGTCCGCGCCTCTCGTCCCAGTCGCCGACCTCGATGACGTGCTTCGCCATGCCGGAACTATCGGCCGACCGCGAGGGTCCGGTATGCGGGCTGACGCGGAACCCGTTGCGGGGTTCTACGGACGGGGCCCGTCGCGGAGCTGCTCCAGCCAGCCCACCGCCGCCGAGGCGACCCGGGGCTCGACGCCGAGCTCGTCGAGGTACGCGGCAGCCGCACGCATCTCGTCGACGCGGCGCGCCGCATGCGCCTGCGACCCCGCGAGCAGCCGCTCGAGGAGCGGCTCGCCGAGCACGGCCGTCATGTCGGACCGGACGCGCTCCTCCGCGCCTGCCGCGCGCGCCGCGGCGAGGCTCTCGATCGCCGCCGCCGCGACGCCTTTCATGAACACACTCCGGAGAAGCTTGAGGCCGGCCGCGTCGCCGGGCTCGTCCCCGACGACCTCGACGGGCATGCCGAGCGGGCCGAGCAGCTCCGCGAAGCGTCGCGCGCCGGGACCCGAGGCGAGCGCCGGCGTCTCCAGGCCGGTGGCAGGGACGGTGCCGACGAGCGCCACGTCGGCGAAGAGGCACGGCACCGCGCGCGCCAGCTCGCGCTTGAGACCCGGCGCCGACGCGTTGAGGTCGGCGTAGAGCGTGCCGTCGTCGAGCGCGTCGGCGACGCCCTCGGCGGCCTCGAGCGCGACCACGGCTGCGTTGACGCTGAGCACGACGTCCGCGCCGCGCACGGCCTCGCGGGCGTCGGACGCGACCGCGAGGCCGGCCGGCCGGACGACGGGGTCCCAGCCCAGGACGTCTGCTCCGGCGGCCGCGAGGTCGGCGGCGATCCGGCCGCCGGCCTCGCCGAGGCCGAGGACCGCGATCTTCATTCCTCGACCAGTGCGCGCAGGCCCTGCAGGTCGTACGAGAGCTCGCCGCCGCGGTAGCGCTCGCGCACCGCCGACTCCCGCTCGAGGCGCTCGACCGCGAGCGGCAGCACCTCGTCGACTCGGTCGGCCGGAAGCGCGAGCGCGCCGTCACCGTCCAGGACGACGAGGTCTCCGGGCCGGATCTCGACGCCGCCGACCACGACCGGCACGTCCAGCTTCCCGACCTGCCCCTTCGTCGCGCCCTGCGCGCGCACGTGTCTCGTCCAGATCGGAAGGCCGAGCTCGACGAGCTCGTCGAGGTCGCGCACTGCGCCGTCGACGAGCAGCCCCGCGACGCCCCGCACCTGGGCCTGCGTCGCGAGCAGCTCCCCGACGAGCGCGACCGGAGCCGGCGCGGTGCTCGTGAGGACCAGGACGTCACCGGGGCGCGCGTGCGCGACGGCGGCGTGCACCATCGTGTTGTCGCCGGGCTCGCAGAGCGCCGTCCGCGCCGGCCCCGCAACACGCGACCCCGGCACGACGCGGATCAGGTCGAGCTCGACGATGCCCGTGCGGCCCGCGGCCTCGTGGACGGTCGCCACCCCGAGCCCTGCGATCGCGGCGTAGTCCGTCACAGCGCGTCGACGACGACCGGCAGCTCGCGCTGGAACGCCTCCGCGTAGCGGATGCCCGTGCGGCCCGAGATCCGGCGCGCGTGGTTCGCGCGGTGCTCCGCCCGCTCGGAGTAGTACTGGCGCAGGTACGACTGCGCGCCCATCGCCTCCATCGCGGCGACCTTCTTCTCCCAGACCGGCGTGATGTCGAGGAACGTCGTCGGCACGAAGCCGCAGAGCTCCGGCTGGTGCGGCTCGAAGGAGAGGAGCTCGGGCGGCGTGATCGTGACGAAGCCGCTCGCCACGCCGGCGCCGCTCGCAAGCTGGCGAGCGCGGACGGTCGCCTCGTGCGCGACGCCGTGGTCGGGGTTGAACGGGTCGAGCGCCGCGTGCGTCAGCACGAGGCGCGGCGCGAGCTCGCGAAGCAGGTCGGTCAGCTGCTCGGTCGCGACGGCGTCGACGACGAGGGGGTAGTCGCCGAGGTCGAGGCTCCGGAAGCTCGCTCCGAGCGCCTCGGCCGCCGTCTCCGCCTCGCCGTGACGGATCTCCTTGACGCGCCCCTCGGTCTGCCCCTCCTCCTTCCAGAGCTCGCCCGACTCGCCTCGCTCGCCGTAGGAGAGCGCGATCACGTGCACGTCCGCTCCTCCTTCTGCTGCGAGCGCGATCGCTCCCGCCGCCCGCCAGACGAAGTCGGCCGAGTGCGCGCTGACGACGACGATCGACCCGCCGGCCACTGCTCAGCCGAGGTAGCCGTGCGGGTCGGCGTGGAGGTGCTCGGCGAGGCGGCTCGCGAGCGCCATGATCGTGAGCGACGGATTGACCGACAGCGTGCGCGGCACGATCGACCCGTCGCCGACGTAGAGGCGGTCGACGCCCCACACCCGCGCGTCGGCGTCCACGACCGACCGCGCGGGATCGCTGCCCATGCGGCAGGTGCCCTGGACGTGCGTCGACGCGATCCCCGTCCAGCAGACCTGGGTCGCGCCGGCGGCCCGCAGCACGTCCCGCGAGAAGGACAGCGCGGCGTCGAGCCGCTCTTTCTCCCGCTCGTCGAACGCCGCCGCAAAGACCTCGCCGCCGTTGTCGTCGAGGGTCACGGTGCCGTTGTTCTCGTCGTTCACCATCGCGAGCACCCCCACCCAGCGGCGGAACTTCCGCACGGCCTCGACGAGCGGCCGGCCCCAGAGGGGCCCGGTCTCGTCCTCGAGCGTCGTCGCGAAGCTGATCGGGTCCTGGATGGTCGTCGCCTCGATGACGAAGCCGCCGTCCTCGTCGCGCTGGTGCTCCATCGCGTGGGCGGAGATCGGGTAGACCATGTGCGCGTCCTGCGGCTCGTCGAAGAGCCCGTAGACGAGCCGCACCGGATGGAAGCCGAGGTTGCGGCCGATCAGCTGCGCGCTCGGCGTGTCGGGTAGCCCCGAACGGAGCAGCAGCTGCGGAGTGTTGAGCGTGCCGGCGGCAACGACGACGGCGCCGGCGTCGACCCGACGCAGCGTCCCGTCGCGGTCGGCGTACTCGACGCCCTTCGCCTCGCCGTTCTCGACGACGACGCGCTGCACCGGCGCCTCGGCGCGCAGCTCGAGCCGTCCGGTCGCCCACGCGTCGTGGATGTACGTGTTCATCGTCGACTTGCCCGCGTTCGTCGGGCAGCCCTGGAGACACGAGCCGCAGCTCATGCAGTTCGCGTCCGTGTACGCGTGCACCGGCTCGAGCTGCGAGCCGAGCGCGCGGAACCCCGGCTCGACGGTGTAGACGCTCTTGCGCCAGTCCGACCGGACGCGGACGCCGAGCCGCCGCTCGACGCGACCGTAGTGCGCGTCGAGGTCGGACGCGCCGAACGGCGCCCCGTTCGCGCCGACGAGCCCGCTCGCGTCGTGCCACTTCGCGAAGTCGTGGTCGCCGGCCCTGAGCGCGACCTTGGTGTTGATCGTCGTCGTGCCGCCGACGCACCGGGCCGCGAGGAGCGCGACGAGCCCGCCGGCGCCCCCGTCGATCGGCGCGAACCGGAGCGGCCACCAGAAGTCGTGGTTCGCCTTCGCCTCCCAGCGCGTGAAGTCCGCGGCCGTGCGGTGCGGGCCGGCCTCGAGGAGGAGCACCTCGCGCCCCCGGTCGGCGAGCTCGCCCGCGACGACGCCGCCCCCTGCCCCGGAGCCCACGACCACGACATCGAAGCGCTCGCTCGTGCTCATTGCTCCGGCGCCGGCGAAGCCGGCACCTCCGCCCTCGGCGGCTCCGTCGAGCCTACGCCGCGGATCCCCAGGTACGACCAGTCCTTCTTCAGACGTGTCGCGAGCGGTGTGTTGAAGTCGATCTCGTCCCACGCGCCCTGCGCGTCGACCCCGGGCGCGACGAAGTCGCTGTAGAACGCCTCGATGGCGAGCGCACGCACCCAGCCGAACTCGGGGGTGCCGACGTGCGCCGCCACGTCGCCCTCCGCGACCTGTGCGAACGCCGAGATCGCGGCGCCGCGCGTCCCTTCGTCCATGCCCGCGAGCAGCGCGTCGACGTAGACGGCGGGCCGCACGCGGGCAGACCCGGGGACGATCGCCTCGCAGACCCGCTCCACCGTTTGCGCGGTCTCCGCGTCGAGCACCTGGAGGTCGCCCACCGGGCGACTATACGCCGCCGCTCGCGCTCAGTCGGCGATTCCGAGCCCCCAGCCGCCGTCGATCACGATCTCCTGTCCGGTCACGTACTCCGAGGCCGGAGCCGCGAGGAAGAGGGCGAGCGCCTTGACGTCGTCGGGCCGGCCGACGCGGTGCATCGGCACGTCCTTCGCGACCATCGCCTGCAGCTCCGGGTCGTGCGCGTGCCCCCCGCCGATGTTCGTGACGAAGAAGCCCGGCGCGATGGCGTTGGCGGTGATCCCGTAGGCGGCGAGCTCCAGCGCGAGGCAGCGGACGAAGTGGCGGGCGCCGGCCTTCGCGGCCATGTAGGCCGAGCCGATCACGGGCTCGACCTTCGTCGCCGCGAGCGAGGTCGTGACGACGATCCGCCCGTAGCCACGCGGCCGCATGTGCCGTGCCGCGGCCCGTGCCGTCGCGAAGATCCCCGTGAGGTTCACGTCGATCACGCGGTTCCACCGCTCGTCCGTGTAGCGCTCGAGCGCCCCGTCCTCGACCCGTGGGCGCTCGCTCCCGGCCCATCCTGCGACGAAGCCGACGCCCGAGTCGATGCCCGCGTTCGCGAACGCGACGTCGAGCCGGCCGTACGTCGCTGCGGCCTCGTCGATGGCGCGGTCGAGCCCAGCGTGGTCGGTGACGTCCGCGATCGCGCCACGGACGTCGAGCCCGTCGCCTTCGAGCCGCCTCACGTGGTCGCCGAGTGCCGCCTCGTCGACGTCGATGAGCGTCACCCGGGCACCGTGGGCAGCGAGCACCTCGCCGTACGCGAGCCCGAGGCCGCTCGCGCCGCCCGTCACGATCACCCCGTGGCCGGTGACGTCGAAACGCGAGGAGACGTTCACGCGCCGTCCACCCGCACCACGGCCTTCATCACCTCGGCCGGGTTCGCCATCGCGTAGGCGATCGCCTCCGGCGCCCGCTCGAGCGGGAACTCGTGCGTGACGAGGCCCGCCGCGACGTCGCGCCGGCGCCCGACGAGGTCGACCGCGGCCGCGAACTCGTCCGCCCCGCAGCAGCTGACCCCGAGGACGTCGATCTCCTTCAGCGGCAGGTCGCCGACGCGGACGGGCGTGTGGTCGGCGGAGAGCCCCACGACGACGACGCGCCCGGCGTGCGCCACGACCTCGACCGACCGCTGGACGAGCGCCGGCACGCCGGTCGCCTCGATCACGACCTCCGGCCCGTCCTCCCCCGCCCACTCGCGAACGGCGCCCGCGAGGTCGCCGTCCGCCTCGAGCACGTCTGCTCCCATCGCCTCCGCGTGCGCGAGCCGCCGCGCGAGGGTGTCGAGGACGAGCACGGCGGCGCCCCGGTCGGTTGCCGCGAGCGCGAGCGCCTGCCCGATCGGCCCGGCCCCGAGCACGACCACGCGCTCGCCCGCTGCGATGCGTCCGCGGACGACCGCGCGCACGGCGATCGAGACCGGCTCGATCAGCGCGGCGAGCGCGGCGTCCTGGTCCCCGACGGGGAACACCTGCTCGGCAGGGACGAGGAGCTGCTGCTGGAGGGCGCCGTCGCGGTGGACGCCGATCAGGCTGATGCGGACGCACGCGTTGCGCCTGCCGATCCTGCACGCGTAGCACCTCCCGCAGGCCCCCACGGGCCAGATGGCGACGCGGGCGCCCGCGACGAGCTCCGGGGGGCAGTGGGAGCCGACGTCGAGGACCGTCCCGGCCGCCTCGTGACCCTGGATCCGCGGGTAGAGCGTCGACAGGTCGTCGATCGTCCCGATGTCACCCGTGAAGTAGTGGAAATCGGAGCCGCACAGGCCGACCGCCTCCGGCGCGACGAGCACCTGCCCCGGCCCCGGGGCACCCGGCTCGGGGACGCCGACGACCTCCATCGCGCCTCGGTCGCGCGTCACGGCTGCGCGCATGCTCGCCACACGGTGATCGAATCATCCCGCGCGCGGCCGTGCAATCCCGCTCCGCACGCGTCAGGATGCACCTCCCGAAGATGCGCGATGCCCTGTTCACGGAGACGCTGCAGATCTCGATCGTCGTGCGCGACCTCGAGGCGACGCTGCGGACCTACGTCGAGGAGTACGGCATCGGCCCCTGGGAGATCTACCGCTTCGCGGCCGACGAGATCGAGCCGCTTCCCGAGGGCGGTGCAGCGGAGGGCGCGTGGCGGATCGCGGTGACGATGGTGGGGAGCGTCCAGTGGGAGCTCGTCGAGCCCCTCGACGACCGCAGCATCTACGCCCAGTTCCTCGCCTCGAAGGGCGAAGGCCTCCACCACGTCGCGGTCGCCGGGACGCCGTACGCGGAGCTGCTGGCGGAGCTCCGCACCAAGGGCCGCTCGGTGCCGCTCGGAGGCGTCTACCGGGGCGTCACGTTCGCCTACGTCTCGACCGACGACGATCTGAAGGCGATCACCGAGATCTTCGACTGGCCCGAGGGCCTCGTGCAGCAGCCCGACGACGTCTACCCCGCCGAAGCGGGGTAGACGCGCGCCGAGGCAGCTCGCTCAGGCGACCCTGAGCGTCTTCTTCCCGCCCGGCCTCGCGGTCGAGCTGTAGACGTACTTGCCCTTCTTGAGCGTCACGTTCCAGGTCGTCTTCCCGGTCCCCTTGACCGTCGTCACCTTCGCGACCCCCGGACCGACCAGCCGGAAGCCCTGGGTGTTCGAGGTGTCCGCGACGATGATCGAGTACTTGCCCGGCTTCACGGAGGTGACGAGCTTCCCGTCCTGGCGGATGGTGATGAACTGCCGGCCGAGCGTCGCCTGCAGGATCTTGCCGCCGTCGATCGAGCTGGGCACGAACTGCGTGAAGTTCGGCAGCGAGGTGATCACGCCGTACTTCTTCGCGTACTGCGCGAGCTGGAGGACCTGCGCGCGGTTGAACACCGTCGTCCAAATCGGGAGGCGGATGTTCCGCGACGCCGCGGGCAGCAGGTCGCGGATCTCGTCGCCGTGGTTCTGGGAGTACTCGAGCGACTGGTTCATCGCCGTCCGGAACCTCGCCGCGGCGTCGGGGTTCTTCGCGGCCCAGTCGGTCCTGACGAAGTACCCGCCGATCGGGAAGTACTTGCCGAGCACGGGCCCGGGCGCGAAGAGGTCGCGGGCCCCGTCGATGTTGATCGCCTGCGAGAGGAACGGCTCGGGTGTCCAGATCGCGTCGACCTGACCGCTGTTCAGCGCCGCCCGCATCGCGGGGAACGGCAGCGCCAGGAGCTTGATCGAGTTCTGGTCGACCCCGGCCTTCTCGAGCGCCGCCCTGATCATCACCTCGCCGACGCCCTTGAGGGCGTTGACCGCGATCGTCTTCCCCGCCAGGTCGGCGGGCGTGCGGATCGAGCTCGACCCCTTGACGAGGATGTTCTGCCAGTTGCTCGCCTGGTCCGTGCTCTCGACCTCGCTCAGTGCCACGACGCTGATCGGGATCCCCGTCGTCCGCGCGATCATCGCGGGGACCCAGCCGGCGAAGCCGACGTCCATGTTCGAGTTCGCGAGACCGAGCATGATGTCGTTCCCGCTCTGGGCCGTGATCTTCTTGATCTCGATCCCCTGCTGCTCGAAGAACCCCTTCTTGATCCCGAGGTCGAGGGGCAGCGTGTTGGCGATCGGGAGCACGCCGACCGTCAGGCTGACCGTCGTCGCCTGCGACGTCCCGGGCGCTCCGGTGGCGCCGCCGGCGAACAGGGCCGCGACGAGGAGGATCGCGCAGCCGGCGACCAGCGCGCGGCTGCGTTGCCTCGCTCCCGTTGTCTTCATCCCTTCTCCTTCCTAGTCGTGGAGCCCTTCGCCGACGAGCGTCGACTCGGGTGGCGCCGTGGTGTCGTGCTTGATGAGCCGATAGACGTAGCCGCGCTGGTGCGCGAACTCCGGAAGCTCCTTCGTCGCGATCTGATCGCGCGGCGAGGGGAGATCCACCGCGACCATCTCCTTCACGATGGTCGGGGCATGGGTTAGGACGACGATCCGGTCGGAGAGATAGACGGACTCGTCGATGTCGTGCGTCACGAACAGAATCGTGATCCCGAACTCCTCGCGGACGCGGAGGACGAGATCCTCGAGGTCGCCGCGCGTCTGGGCGTCGACGGAGGCG
>DATBIQ010000139.1:0-5760 GCA_036556865.1 Gaiella sp. | reverse complement strand
CCTCGGCGTGCGTCCCGCGCGTTGCGGCCACGGGCGGGTTCCGGCCAGCGATGCTCGGGGGGACGGGGACCACGCGAGCCAGGGCGCGCGCGACAGCGGTGTGCGGGCCCTCGGACGCCCGCTCGGCGCCACCGTCTCCCTCTCTCACGTCCCGGATACTAGACTAGTGTCTTGACGAATGGAACACTGCGTCGGTGCGACGCGGCGCGAGGGCGGTCGGGTCGAGCGGGAAAGGAGACCGGACATGAGCACCCAGACCGAGACCGGGATCGACACGAGGCTCTTCATCGGCGGCGAGTTCGTCGAGGCCGAAGGGGGGGCGACGTTCGAGAACCGCGACCCGTGGAGCGGCGATGTCGTCTCGGAGGTCGCAGCCGGCACCCGCGCCGATGCGCGCAAGGCGGTCGAGGCGGCAGCCGACGCGTTCGCCGAGTGGTCGCAGACGCCGCCCTCGGTGCGCCAGGGCGTCTTCCTCCGCGCTGCCGACGTGCTCGAGTCGCGGCAGGACGAGGTCGTCTCGATGCTCGCCCGCGAGACCGGCTGCACCTTCGGCTTCGGCATGTTCCAGATGCACTTCGTCCCGGGTCTCTTCCGCCAGGCGGCGGCGCTCGCGTACGCGCCCCTCGGTGAGGTGCTCCCGTCCGACACGGGCGCCTTCGCCATGGGGATCCGCCGGCCGGTCGGGGTGGTCGGCGCGATCGCGCCGTGGAACGCAGCGCTCATCCTCTCCGCGCGCGCGATCTCCGCTCCTCTCGCGCTCGGCAACACGGTCGTCCTCAAGCCGTCGGAGTGGTCGCCGCAGGTCGGCGGCCTGCTCTGGGGCGAGGTCTTCGCGGAGGCCGGCCTCCCGGCCGGCGTCCTCAACGTCGTCACCCACGCTCCGGGCGAGGCCCAGGGCGTCGGCGACGAGCTCATCGAGAGCCCGCACGTGCGGCGGCTCAACTTCACAGGCTCCACCGCGACCGGCCGCAAGCTCGCCGAGGCGGCCGGCCGGCAGCTCAAGCGAATGGTGCTCGAGCTCGGGGGGTACAACCCGCTGATTGTGCTCGCCGACGCCGACCTCGAGTACGCGGTCGACGCCACCACCTTCGGAGCCTTCCTCCATCAGGGGCAGATCTGCATGTCGGCGAGGCGGATCATCGTCGAGCGGACGATCGCAGACGAGTTCGTCTCGCGGCTCGCCGACAAGACGAGCGGCCTCAAGGTGGGCGACCCCAACCAGCACGACACGATCATCGGGCCGGTCATCAACCCCGAGGCGCTCGAGACGATCAAGGCGCGCGTCGACGCGGCGGTCGCGGGCGGTGCCCGTGTCCTCGCCGGCGGCAGCGCCGAGGGGCCGTGCTTCCAGGCGACGCTGCTGGCCGACGTGCCGCCCGACTCGGAGTTCGCGAACGTGGAGACGTTCGGGCCGGTCGCCGCGATCGAGATCGTCGACACCGCCGACGAGGCGGTCGAGCGGGCCAACGCGACGCCCTACGGGCTCTCGTCGGGGATCATCACGACCGACGTCGAACGGGGCATGGCGCTCGCGCAGGCGATCGACGCCGGCATCGTCCACGTCAACGACCAGCCGGTCGGCGACGAGCCGCAGATGCCGTTCGGCGGCGTCAAGGACTCGGGCTTCGGCCGTTTCGGTGGCACGGCGGTGGTCGACGAGTTCACGGAGACACGCTGGATCACCGTCCAGCGCGGCTCCCATCCGTTCCCCTTCTGAGGAGGCGTGGCGGCGAGCGCCATGACGGCCAGCACGGCGATCAGCGCGGAGGAGGCCGTCGGCCGGATCCGGACCGGCGACACCGTGATGGTGGGCGGCTTCGGGCTCGTCGGGGCGCCGCTGACGCTGATCGACGCGCTCGTCGAGGCGTCCGACGCGACCGACCTGACGATCGTCTCGAACAACATCGGCGAGCCGGGCCGCGGGCTCGGGAAGCTGCTGCGCCAGGGGCGGATCCGCCGCGGGATCTCGTCCTACTTCACGTCGAACCCCGAGGCGGTCGCCGCCGTCAACGCGGGAGAGCTGGACGCGAGGCTCGTCCCGCAGGGAACGTTCGCCGAGGCGATCCGCGCCGGAGGCGCTGGGATCGGGGGCTTCTTCACGCCGGTCGGCGCCGGGACGCTCCTCGCCGAGGGGAAGGAGGAGCGCGTGATCGACGGGATCCCGCACGTGCTGGAGGAGCCGATCCGGGCGGACGTCTCGCTCGTCTACGCGGCGCGGGCCGACGAGCTCGGGAACCTCTGGTACCGGCGCACCGCACGCAACTTCAACCCGCTGATGGCCACCGCCGCGAGCCTCACGATCGCCGAGGCGGGCGAGATCGTCCCCGTCGGCGACCTCGAGCCGGAGTCCGTCGTCACGCCGCACCTGTACGTCGACATCGTGGTGGCCAGCAGGTGACGGACGGTGTCAAGGCACGGATCGCCGCCCGCGCCGCGCTCGAGCTCCGGCCGGGCGAGGTCGTCAACCTCGGGATCGGGATCCCGAACCTGATCCCGGGCTTTCTCGGGCCCGAGACGAGCGTCGTGCTGCACACGGAGAACGGGCTGCTCGGGGTGGGGCCGAGGCCGGGCGACGGCGAGCTCGACCCGGACCTGATCGACGCGGCGAAGCAGCCGATCACCGCGCTCCCGGGGGCGGCGTACTTCGACAGTGCGACGAGCTTCGCGATGATTCGCGGCGGCCACGTCGACGTCGCCGTGCTCGGCGCGCTCGAGGTGAGCGGCGACGGCGACATTGCGAACTGGGCCGTCCCCGGGAAGGACGTGCTCGGCGTCGGAGGGGCGATGGACCTCGTCGTCGGCGCCCGCCGCGTGATCGTCACGATGACGTCCACGTCCTCGCGGGGCGAGCCGAAGGTCGTCGAGCGGTGCACGTACCCGCTGACCGCCGCCGGAGCCGTCGACGTCGTCGTCACCGAGCTGTCGGTGTTCCGCCGGATCGACGGAGTGCTGCACCTGACCGAGCTGCTCGACGCCGCGACGGTCGAGGACGTCGCCGTCGTCACAACCGCACCATTCGTCGTCGCGTTGGAGGAGAGCCATGTCGGTTGACGTGCGTCCGTTCCCCGAGCTGGTCGATGCCGATCGCAGCGGCCCCGACCCGCCCTACGACCACCACGACTACGTCGGGACGCGGCTGCGCGCCCCGAAGGAGCCGCTGGTCGTCATCCCGTCGACGCTGACGGAGCTCACGGGGCCGGCGTTCGGCGAGTCCGACGTCGACCCGCGCGACGCCGATCTCACGCGCCAGCACGCCGGCGAGCCGCTCGGCGAGCGGATCGTCGTCAGCGGCCGCGTCCTCGGGAGCGACGGGAAGCCCCTCCGCGGGCAGCTCATCGAGATCTGGCAGGCGAACGCGGCCGGCCGCTACGCCCACGAGGTCGACGACCACGACGCGCCGCTCGACCCGAACTTCACGGGAGCGGGACGGTGTCTCACCGACGACGAGGGCCGCTACCGTTTCGTCACGGTGAAGCCGGGCGCCTATCCGTGGCGCAATCACCCGAACGCCTGGCGCCCGAACCACATCCACTTCTCGGTCTTCGGGCGAGCCGTCAGCGAGCGGCTCGTCACGCAGATGTACTTCCCCGGCGACCCGCTCTTCCCGTACGACCCGATCTTCAACTCGGTCCGCGACGAGAAGGCGCGCGAGCGGCTGATCGCGACCTTCGACATCGGGCTCACGGAGCCGGAGTGGGCGCTCGGCTTTCGCTGGGACATCGTCGTCGGGCGGAAGGACGCGACGCCGCTCGAGGAGCCGCACGATGACTGAGCTCGGGATCACACCGTCCCAGACCGCCGGCCCGTACCTCCGGATCGGGCTCCTCCGGAACCTGATCGGTGCCGAGGTCGTCGATCCCGGCGACCCGCGGGCGATCGTGATCCGGGGACGGCTGACCGACGGGGCCGGCGACGGCGTCCCCGACGGGATGGTCGAGATCTGGCAGGCGAACGCCGCCGGCCGCTACCGCCACCCGTCCGACGAGCGCGACGACGTCGCCGTCGAGGACGGCTTTCGCGGCTTCGGCCGCTCCGGGACCGAGGACGACGGGCGCTTCTCGTTCGTGACGGTCAAGCCGGGGCCGGTGCCGTGGCCCGAGGGCGGGCTGCAGGCGCCGCACCTCGTGGTGACCGTCTTCGCGCGCGGGCTGCTGAAGCACGCGGTGACGCGGCTCTACTTCCCCGACGAGGTCGAGGCGAACGCCGCCGACCCGGTGCTCTCGCGGCTCGCGCCCGAGCGGCGGGAGACGCTCGTCGCGGTTCCCGAGGACGGGGGCCTCCGCTTCGACATCCGGCTCCAGGGGCCGTCGCACACGACATTCTTCGCGGTGTGACGGCGTTCGAAGCGCTGTTCGTCCCCGCCGACGTCCGCGAGGCGGTCTCGGGGCGGTCCTGGGTCGAGGCGATGCTCGAGGTCGAGCGGGCGCTCGCAGCCGCGGGCGCGACCGTCGGAGTCGTCCCGCCGGCGTCGGCCGAGGCGATCGCGAGCGCGTGCTCCGACGGCGACGGGTTCGGTTGGGACGAGCTGCTCGCGGAGGGACGCGCCGTCGGAAATCCCGCCGAGCCCCTCGTCCGTAGGCTCCGCGCCCGCGTCGGCGCGGAGCACGAGCGGTTCGTCCACCACGGCGCCACGAGCCAGGACGTCCTCGACAGCGCAGCAATGCTCGTCGCTCGCGGGGCGCTCGGGCACGTGGTCGGTCATCTCGACGCCGCGGCCGGACGATGCGCGGCGCTCGCCCGCGAGCACCGCGACACGCCGATGGCGGCGCGAACGCTGCTCCAGCAGGCGGTGCCGACGACGTTCGGCCTCGTCGCCGCCGGATGGCTCGTCGCCCTCCTCGACGCACGCAGACGACTCGCCGAGGTCGCCGAGACCGGCCTCGCCGTCCAGCTCGGCGGTGCGGCCGGGACGCTCGCCGCGCTCGGCGACGACGGCCCACGCGTCGCGGACGAGCTCGCGCAGGAGCTGGGCCTGGCCGTGCCGACCCTCCCCTGGCACGTCAACCGGGTGCGGGTCGCCGAGCTCGGCGCCGCGCTCGCGACCGCTGCGGGGGCGTGCGGGAAGATCGGGCAGGACGTCGTCCTCCTCTCGCAGACGGAGGTCGCGGAGGTGCGCGAAGGGTCCGGCGGCGGGTCGTCGACGATGCCCCAGAAGCGGAACCCCGTGCACGCGACGCTCGCGCGGGCGTGCGCTCACCTCGCAGCGTCGCATGCGGCCGTGCTGCAGGGCACGCTCGTCCAGGAGCACGAGCGCGCGGCGGGGGCGTGGCACGCGGAATGGGAGGCGGTCTGCGGCGCGCTGGCGTACGCCGGCGGCGCCGCCGCTGCCGCGTCCGAGTCGCTCGCGGCGCTCGAGGTCGACACGGAACGCATGCGCACGAACCTCGACGCGACCGGGGGCCGGATCCTCGGAGAGCGCGTCGTCTCCGCGCTGGTCGACGACCTGGGCCGCGGGCCGGCGCACGAGCTGGTCGCGGCCGCTGCGGGCGCAGCGTCGTTCCGCGAGGCGCTCCTCGCCGAGGATCGCGTGCCGCTCGGCGCGCAGGAGCTCGACGCACTGCTCGACCCGACGACCTACCTCGGCTCGGCCGGTGCCCTAGTCGACCGCGCCCTCGCGCACTACGCCGCGGAGTCCGAGCGGTGACGCTCCACCATGTCGTCGACGGCGAGCCCGGGGCCCCGGCGATCCTGCTCGCGAGCTCACTGGGCGCCACCCACGCGATGTGGGAGCCGCAGGTCGCACCACTTGCCGAGCGGCAT
>DATBIQ010000138.1:0-66479 GCA_036556865.1 Gaiella sp. | reverse complement strand
CCCCGCGAGCCGGCGCGACGAGTCGACCTCTCCGCCGGCGTCGAGCGGCTCGGCCTCCGCCCGGACGGCGGCGATCTCGTCACGGTCGGGAAAGCGCTTCGGTGCAGGCGGCGCGGGCACCGCCGGATCCTACGTCGCCGAACGGCGCTGCCATTCACGCACGACCCGGCTCGGGGGGCGACGGAGCCGGCGCTGTGGTGTCCGACCCGGGTCGGACGCGGGCGGACGCGACTACGCCGCGGTCTTGATCTCCATGATCTTGAACTTGACGACCGAGCCACGGGGCGTCGTCACCTCGACGGTCTCGCCCTTCTTGTGGCCCATGATCGCCTTCCCCACGGGCGACTCGTTCGAGAGCTTCTGCTCGGCCGGGTTTGCCTCCGCCGAGCCGACGATGTGGTACTCGAGCGTCTCCTTCGCGTCGACGTCGCGCAGACGGACGACCGAGCCGACCGACACGACGCTCGTGTCGACGTCGGCGGTGTCGATCACGCGCGCGTGCGCGAGCCGCTCCTCGAGCTGGGCGATCTTGTGCTCGAGCATCGCCTGCTCGTTCTTCGCGTCGTCGTACTCGGCGTTCTCGGCGATGTCGCCGAACTCCCGCGCGGTACGGATGCGCTCGGCGATCTCGCGGCGCCTGTCGGTGCGCAGCGTGTCGAGCTCGAGCTTGAGAGCGTCGTAGCCCCCGGGGGTGAGGATCACGTCCTTCAGGAGAGCAAACCTCCGAGTCGCCAGGAACGAGAACGAGGCGCCTACCGCGCCACGCGGACGCGCATGGTAGCGGCCGCATGGGCGGCTGGCAACCCCCTGCCGAGACGTGCATGGAGGGGGCCGCGTCTACCATTTCCGACGATGATCGACCTTCGCGAGCCGTGGGCGATCGGGCCGGTCGAGATCCCGACCCGCGTCGTTCTCGCGCCGATGGCGGGCGTCAGCGTGCAGGCGTTTCGCAGGCAGGGACGGCGGTTCGGCGCAGGGCTCGTGTGCTCCGAGATGGTCAGCTGCGCCGGGATCGAGCACCGTAACGAGCGGACGCTCGGCTACCTGCGCGTCGCCGCCGACGAGCATCCGCTCGCGATCCAGCTCTTCGGCTCCGAGCCCGGGGCGATGGCCGAGGCCGCGCGGATGGTCGAGGCGGCCGGGGCGGACCTCGTCGACGTGAACTTCGGCTGCCCCGTGCGGAAGGTGACGAAGACGGGCGCCGGCGCGACGCTCCTCGACGACCCGGACCGAGCGACGGCGATCGTCTCGGCGATCGCCGCTGCGGTCGACATCCCCGTCTCCGTGAAGCTGCGGCGCGGGCTCCGCGACGGCTCACGCGACTGCCTCGTCGTCGGCCCGCGGCTCGTCGAGGCAGGCGCCGCGTCGCTGACGCTCCATCCGCGCTCGGCGAAGCAGATGTACACCGGCACGGCCGACCACTCCCTGACGGCCGCGCTCGTCTCCCTGGTCGACGTCCCGGTGATCGCCTCGGGTGACATCGTGAGCCGGGCGAGGGCGCAGTCGGTGCTCGCGACGACGGGGGCGGCTGCGGTCATGGTCGGCCGCGCGGCGCAGGGCAACCCATGGGTGCTCGAGGAGATCGTCGACGGCGGCGAACGCGAGCCGTCGCGCGAGGAGGTCGTCGCCGAGCTCGTCCTGTTCGTCCGCGAGACGGTCCGCGAGCTCGGCGAGCGGCGCGCGAGCGGGTTCTTGAAGAAGTTCTACGGCTGGTACCTCGGGCGGGGCCGCTTCCCGCGACCGTTCAAGCAGGAGCTCGTCCAGCTCGCCTCGACCGAGGAGGTCGAGCGGCGGCTGATCGCCGCGGCGCCCGGCGCCCTCGAGCTGATCGAGGAGCTCGAGGCCCAGATCCCCCCGGGCGACGAGGTGACGCTCGAGCTGCCGATCTCGGTCTACGGCGGCGGCTGACAGCCCTCACGGCCAGGGCCGGTCCGTACCTCCGGACGGGCCGGCCCGGAACGACCAGCACGTAGAACGGTCTCGCAAGGGGTCATACGTCCGAGGTGGGTCGAAGGAGGGGGTCGAATGCGTTCGCTCTGGCGCATGGGGCGCGTGCTCGCGCTCGCGTCGACGATGGTGCTCGTGCTGGGGGTGTCGGTCTCGGCCGCGACCGCCGCGCAGGCGACGACCACGGTCGAGCGGCCGTCGGTCGCGACGGTCAAGCGCGGGCTCGTTCGGTTCTGGGACACGGATCAGGAGAACTCGGTCGACAAGATCACGCTCGTCTTCCGGTCGGTGAAGCTGCTCCCGACACGGCGGTCGATCCCGGCCACCGACGTCGTCGAGGGCGACTGGGTCACGCCCGTGACGGCCGTATTCGATCAGCGGACCGTCCGGACGTCGACGGACATCCTGAACGGGGGCGCGACGATCCGGTCGTGCTACGTCTACCGCGTCTCGTTCGTCGGGATCTTCTGGAAGGGAGATCTCGGCTGGGCGTTCAAGAACCGAAACACGAAGACGAAGCAGGTCTCGAGCCGGTACCGCTGCTGACGCCGCTTCGCCGGAGGACGTGCCGCGGCACGTCCTCCGGCGACCGGCGGCGGCCGGTCAGTGCGAGCGGCCGGTCGTCGCCGCGAGGGCGCCGAGGCCGACGAAGATCGTGCCGGACACGTAGCGCTGGGCCCGCAGGAAGGTCCGGCTGCTGCGCAGCACCGCGCCGGCGGTGCCCGCCACGAGCGCCCACGCGAGGTCGCTCGTCAGGGCGATCACGACGAAGATGGCGCCGAGGAGCGCCAGCTGGCCACGCGTCGACCCGTGGGGGTCGACGAACTGCGGCAGGAACGCGAGGAAGAAGAGCGCCGTCTTCGGGTTGAGGACGTTCACCACCACGCCCTGCCGATAGGTCCGCGCCAGTGTCCGCTCGGCTCGCCGCCCGCCGATCCTGTCGTCCGCGGTCAGGAGCGTGCGGATCCCGAGCCACACCAGGTAGACGGCGCCGAGGATCTTGACGGCGGTGAAGGCCTCCGCGGAGGCCGCGAGCAGAGCCGAGAGCCCGACCACGGCGGCGAGCACGTGCACCAGCCCTCCGCTCGCGATCCCGAACGCCGAGACGACACCGGCGCGGCGTCCGCCGTGGATGCTCTGCGCGACGATGTAGAGCACGGCGGGGCCGGGAACCACCGCGAGCGCGAGCGACGCGAGCGCGAACACGGCGAGGGTGCCGGGCTCAGGCATCGCGGTTCAGCTCCCAGACGAGTCGCAGGCCCTCGAGCGTCAGGAACGGGTCGACGTGCTCGATCACCGAGCTGTGCGGCGCGATCAGCTCGGCGAGGCCGCCGGTCGCGACGACGGTCGCGTCCGGCGCGCCGAGCTCGTCGCGGATCCGGGCGACGATGCCGTCGACCTGGCCGGCGAAGCCATAGACGAGGCCGCTCTGCAGGCCGCCGACCGTCGTCTTGCCGACGACCCTCTCCGGCGCGGCGAAGTCGACGTTCACGAGGCGGGCGGCGCGCGCGAAGAGCGCCTCCATCGAGATCTCGATCCCCGGCGCGAGAACACCGCCCACGTACTCGCCCTCGGCCGAGACGACGTCGAAGTTCGTCGACGTGCCGAAGTCGACGACGATCGCCGGCGCACCGTACCGGGCGCGGACCGCGACCGCGTTGACGATGCGGTCCGGGCCGACCTCGCGTGGGTCGTCGTAGCGGATCGGGATTCCCGTGCGAACGCCGGGGCCGACGACCAGCAGCGCCGCGTGGGCCCAGCGGTCGGCGAGACGCTCCCATTCGCGCACGATGCTCGGGACCGTCGTCGAGAGGCAGATGCCGTCCACCGCATCCGGGTCGAGGAGCCCGCCGAGAAGGACCGCCAGCTCGTCGCCGGTGCGACTGCGGTCGGTCGCGACCCGCCAGTGCTCGACGAGGTCGCCGTCCCGGTACAGGCCGAGGACGGTCTGTGTGTTGCCGACGTCGACCGCCAGGAGCATCGCGCGAGCGTAACGCGGAAGGGGGTGCGGCGGCGAAGCCGACGCCTTCAGGGATCTGCCCCGCCGGAGGCGGGGATCGAGCGGCGGGATTCCGCTCGGCGGAATCCCGCTTCGCGGGCAAGTGCAGAGGTGCGGCGGCGAAGCCGACGCCTTGAGGGATGGGCCTGCCGAAAGGCGGGGATCGAGCGGCGGGATTCCGCTCGGCGGAATCCCGCTTCGCGGACAAGCTCAGAACGAGTCGTCGTCGTCCGGCCGGCGGAGGTCGCCCAGGCGCTCGGCGAGGGCCTCGGCGGTGAGACGCGGCTCGTCACCCTCGCCGCGCAGCTCCTCGACGGTCACGTCGCCGGAGGTGTAGACCTCGGCCCGCGGGATGATGCGCGTCGGGCGGTTCTTGTCCCACACCCAGACGTCCTCCATCTGCGCGTGGAAGAACGGGTAGCTCGCCTGCGGCACGACCTTGAGGTCGAGCTTGTTGCAGAGGTAGGTCGCGTCCTGCGTCAGGACGCAGTACCGGAAGAGCGGGAAGACCGCCGTGTACTCCCGCTTGAGCTGGAGCTCGAGCTCCGCCTCGAACTCGTCGAGCTCGTCCAGGTGGCTCATGCCGTTGAGTGTAGTCCCCGGCCGGAGGGCGACGGCCGTCCATGCCGGGCTCCGCAAACCGGTGCGGGAGCGCATCCCAAGTGACACAGTGTCACTAGTCGTCGTCACCCAGCGCGGCCAGGAGCTCGGACACGCTTCCCCGCCCGGGGACGACGGCGTCGGGCGCCAGCTCGGCGAGCGGCTCGAGCGCGAAGCGGCGCTCGTGGAGCCGCGGGTGCGGGACCGTCAGCCCCGGCTCGTCCACCTCGACCTCGCCGTACAGCAGCAGGTCGAGGTCGATCGTGCGCGGCCCCCAGCGCTCGCCCGTGCGGTCGCGCCCGAGCGCCTGCTCGACCGCGAGGAGCACGTCCAGCAGCGCTCGCGGCGGCAGCTCGGTCGCGAGCTCGACCGCCCCGTTCAGGTACGCCGGCTGCTCGACCGGACCCCAGGGCTCCGTCTCGCGCAGGTGCGAGACCGCGACGAGGTCGACGCCGGGCGTCCTGGCGAGAAGCTCGACGGCCCGGCCGATCGTTCGCTCACGGTCACCGAGGTTCGAGCCGAGCCCGACGAACGCGCGCACGGGCGGACGCTACCTCCCGCCCGGGGGCCAACCACGGGCTAACGCGCGCTTAACCGGGATCACACGGTCCGCGAATCCAGCTCCGCGAAGATGGCGTTCACCCCCTATCGTGCTCACCTCGACTCGTCTTCTCGCCGTCGCCGTCTTGGCGACCTCCGCGCTCGCCGTCGCGCCGGCCGCGTCGTCCTCCCCCCCAACCGCCGACCCGCACGAGCGTGCGACCGTGATCCAGCTCACGTCGGCCGCGGCGTGCCGCGAGTCCGCGGAGCTCACGCAGGCGGGAGCGACCCAGGTGGACGCGCGGCTCCGGCTCTGGCGGCTCGAGCCGCGGCTCGCCGCGACGCTCGTGCCGGCGCTCCGCGCCCGCGACGCCCTCGTCTTCGCCCAGCGCGAGAAGACGTACCGCGTGGCGGCGACGACCGACACGCCGGACCCGCTCCAGGGCGACGAGTGGTGGCTCTCGCAGATCGGCATCGACGGGCTCACCCCGCCGGGACCCGGCGTCCCGGTCACCATCGTCGACTCGGGCCTCGACGTGTCGCATCCCGAGTTCGCCGGACGCCCCGACACATTTCCCTTGAACGCCCAGGAGCCCGCGGGCATCGGCGGGGAGCACGGGACGTCCGTCGCCTCGGTCATCGCCGCTCCACTGAACGGCGTCGGCGTCGTCGGCATCTACCCGCGAGCGGTGCTGCGGTCGTGGGACGCCGCCAAGGGCGACGGGACACAGCTCGAGTCGACGGAGATCGCGGGCGGGATCCTCGCCGCGGCGCGGGCGGGCCGCAGCGTGATCAACCTCAGCCTCGGCTCCGACGCCAGCGATCTGCCCATCCAGCTCGCCGTCGACGAAGCCGTCGCCTCGGGCTCACTCGTCGTCGCGGCCTCCGGGAACGACGGAGACCGAGGCAGCCCGCTCGGGTACCCGGCGGCCTACGCGCACGTGCTCACGGTGGCCGCGACGGACCGGACAGGGAGCGTCGCCGCGTTCTCGAGCCGCTCCCGCTACGTCGACCTCGCCGCCCCGGGGTCCGACATCGTCGTTGCGAGCGCGCTCGGCAAGAACTGGCGCCCGGCCTCCGGGACGAGCTTCTCCTCGCCGATGGTCGCCGCTGCCGCCGCCTGGATCTGGACGGCGCGGCCGACCCTGACCGGCGGCCAGGTCGCGGAGATCCTGCGACGCTCTGCACGCGATCTGCCGCCCACGGGACGCGATCCCGCCTCCGGGTTCGGGATGCTGAACGTGGCCGCAGCGCTCGCCCTGCCGTCCCCCGTCGCCGATCCCTACGAGCCGAACGACGACATCGACCAGGTGAGCCCCTCCGGGGACCGCTATGTGGCCAGGGTGCAGCCGTTGACGACCACGTCGCGCCGCACCACGCGCATCGTCGGGCGCGTCGACGCCTACGAGGATCCACGCGACCTCTACCGGGTCTGGCTGCCTGCCGGGCACCGGTTCGCCGCGACGCTGACCTCGTCGTCGGACGGCGACCTCGCGCTCTACTCGGGCACCGCGCCGAGCGTCGTCGGACGCTTTGCGACGACCGGCCGGCTCGGGGTCGCCTCGACCCGCGGGACGAGGGAGCGCCTCGTCTACGCGAACGGCAAGCGCGGGCGCTGGGCGTACGTCGTGGTGCGACTGCCGGTCGGGACGCTCGACGCGACCTACCAGCTCCGCGTCTCGAGCACCCTCACGAAGCGCTGACCCGCCGCTCGACGCGGACGGCCGTGTGCTCGACGGGACGGGCGAGCTCGACGTCGGGCTTGCGCACCCGCACGCGCACGCCCGAGACCGGAAACCGCTCGATCAGGGTGTCCGCAAGGGCCACGGCCAGCGCCTCGAGCAGGTGGTACGCCCGTCCGTCCGAGATCTCCACGACCGTCGCGACGACGTCGCGATAGTCGAGCGCGTCCTCGATCCGATCGGTCGCCGCGGCAGTCGTGTCGGAGAGGTCGAGCTCGATGTCGACGAGGAACCGCTGCCCCTCGCGCCGCTCGTGCTCCAGCACGCCGTGGAAGGCGTGGAGCTCGATGCCGTGCAGCTCGATCGTCATGGGCTGACGCTACCGCGCTCGACCGCCGCGGCGACCGCGAGCGCCTCGACGTGCGAGCGCACGTCGTGCACGCGGAAGACGGTCGCGCCGCGGTCGAACGCGGCGACGGCGGCGCCGACCGACGCGGCGTCCGTCCCGAGCCGCGCCGCGGGCCCCTCGACCACCCGCGCGAGCGTCCACTTCCGCGAGAGCCCGACGAGCACCGGACGCCCGATCGCGACGATCCGATCGAGCCCCCGCACGAGCTCGAGGTTGTGGTCGGCCGTCTTTCCGAAGCCGAAGCCGGGATCGAGGCAGATGCGCTCCTCCGCGACGCCCGCCGCGACGGCGGCGGCCAGCCGCCCCTCGAGAAAGGACGCGACCTCGGAGACGACGTCGCGGTAGTGCGGCGCCTCCTGCATCGTGCGAGGCTCTCCCTGCATGTGCATCAGGCAGAGACGCACGTCCGCCTCGGCGACCACCTCCGCGAGCTCCGGCTCCCGCCGCAGGGCGGTGACATCGTTGACCATCGTCGCGCCGAGCCCGAGCGCCTCCCGGGCCACACGGGCACGCGATGTGTCGATCGAGACGGCGCAGCCCTGCAGGCGCTCGAGCACGGGAACGACGCGGCGCAGCTCCTCGTCCTCCGAGACGTCCGCCGCTCCCGGGCGGGTCGACTCGCCGCCGACGTCGACGATCGCAGCGCCGTCCTCGAGCATCCGGCGGGCCGTCGCCGCCGCATCGGCCGCAGACGCGTACGCGCCGCCGTCGGAGAAGCTGTCGGGCGTGACGTTGACGATGCCCATCACCGCGGGACGCCGCCAATCGTGCGTGAGCGGCTCTCGTCTCATCGGTCGTGGACGCTAACGCGCCGCGCGGAGGCGGGTCGGGTCGGCGGACCGCAGCGGTCGGCGCGGCGGTCGTCGGGCTCGTCCTCGTCGTCGCGATCGCCTCGCGCGGCTCGCGCCCGAGCGAGCGCATCGGCGAGCATCGTCCCTCCGAGGGCCTGGTCGACGCGGCCGTGAGCCTCTTCGTCGTGGGTCTCGGCGTCGCGGCCGTCTGTGTGGTGGTCCTGCTGTCGTTCTTCGGGCGCTACCAGCCGGAGGGCGAGGTGCGCAAGCGCCGCAGTCCGCTGCGGTCGGTCGTCACGTTCGTGGTCGCGATGGCGCTGCTCGCGCTCGTCGTACGCGCCATGACAGGGAGCAGAGGCCCGCGTCTGCAGCCGTTGCTGCCCGGGCGCGACGACGCGGGAGCGACAGGCGCCGACGGCCAGGGCGGCCGGTACGAGCCCGAGTTCGTCCTCTGGCCGGTGCTCGCGGTCGGGGCGCTCGTCCTGCTCGCGGTCGTCGCCTGGTGGCTGGGTGCCCGCGGCCGCAACTCGGCGCGTGAGCAGGTCGCCGCGACGCCGCACGAGGTCCTCGCCGACGTGCTCTCGGCGACGCTCGACGATCTCCGCGCGGAACGCGACCCGCGACGAGCCGTGATCGCCGCCTACGCCCAGATGGAGCGAGCGTTGGCCGCTTCCGGGCTGCCACGTGCCCCCGCCGAGGCGCCGGAGGAGTACCTCGAACGAGTGCTCGACGAGCTCGCGCTCTCGTCGCGCGCAGCGGCCCGTCTCACCGCGCTCTTCGCATGGGCGCGCTTCTCGGGGCACGATGTGCGCCCCGAGATGAAGGACGAGGCGATCGAGACGCTCGAGGAGGTACGGCGTGAGCTCGCGGCCGTCGACGCCGCGCGCCGGGCCGAGGGGGCGGGAGCCGCAGCATGACCCGGCTCGACCGCACCGTCGCCTTCGCGCTCTCGGCGACGATCTGGGCGGCCATCGCCGTCGTCGCGGCCCCCGGGGCCGCCGGGCTCGTCGCCCATGTGTGGCTCGTCGTCGTGCTCTCGCTCGCGCTCGGCTACGCGCTCGGCCGGCTGCGGCGCGCGGTCCCGCGACGGGCATCTGCATTCGACGCCGCGTTCGCGTCGTCCGACCCGCCACACGCTCGCCCGGCGTCGCTGGCCCGCGTCGAACGTGAGGTGACGCTCGCGACCGGAACCGCGTTCGACGTCCACTTCCGGCTGCGACCGCTCCTGGCGCCGCTCGCGGCCGGCATCCTCCTCCGACGGGGGGTCGACCCCGCGCGCCGCCCCGACGAGGCGCGCGCACTGCTCGGACCGGATCTCTGGGAGCTCCTGCGGCCCGATCGGCCCGCGCCCGACGACCGCACGGCCGCAGGCATCTCCCTCGTGGCCGTCGAGCGCATGGTCGACGACCTGGAGCGCCTCGCGTGGAGCTGAACGACCTCGCGCGGCACGCGAACGCCGTGCTCGACGAGGTCGAGCGGGCCGTCGTCGGCAAGCGCGACCGCCTCGAGCTCGTCCTCGCCGGGATCCTCGCCGACGGCCACGTCCTGCTCGAGGACGTCCCCGGCCTCGCGAAGACCCTCACCGCGCGGTCGTTCGCCGAGGTGATGGGCCTCCGCTTCGCGCGGGTGCAGTTCACGCCCGACCTCCTGCCGTCGGACGTCACCGGCTCGTCGATCTGGAACCAGCGAGACGCAGCCTTCGAATTCCGGCCGGGCCCGGTGTTCGCCAACGTTCTCCTCGCGGACGAGATCAACCGCGCCCCGCCGAAGACGCAGGCGGCGTTGCTCGAGGCGATGCAGGAGCGGCAGGTGTCGATCGACGGCGAGACACGCATGCTCGAGCCGCCGTTCGTCGTCCTCGCGACGCAGAACCCGATCGAGTACGAGGGGACGTATCCGCTGCCCGAGGCGCAGCTCGACCGGTTCGTGCTGCGCACCGGCTTCGGATATCCGTCGGCGGACGCCGAGTGGGAGATGCTCCAGCGGCGGCTCGGGCGAGGGACCGATGCCGTCGAACTGCGGCAAGTCCTCGATCGCACGACCCTGCTCGGGATGCAGAGCGCCGTCGAGGACGTTCACGTCGACGAGAGCATCGGCCGCTACGTCGTCGACCTCGTCGCAGCGACGCGCGTGAGCTCGAGCGTCTCCGTCGGCTCGAGCCCGCGCGGCTCGCTCGCGCTCGTGAAGCTCGCACGCTGCCGCGCCGCGCTCGCGGGCCGCGACTTCGTCACCCCGGACGACGTGAAGAGCGTCGCGGTTCCGGCGCTGGCGCACCGGCTCGTGCTCCGCCCGGAGCTGTGGGTGCAGCGCCGGAGCGGCGAGGACGTCGTCCGCGAGGTGCTGGACGACGTGCCGACGCCGGCGACCGAGACGGCGTGACACGGTCCGCGGACGCCCGGTTGGGCGCGTACGCGCTGCTTTCTGCCGCCGCGCTCGTCGCCGCCCTCGCCGTGCGTCGGACGGAGCTCGCGGCCGTGGCCGCACCCTTCGCGCTGCTCGTCGCACTCGGCGTCCGCTCCAGGCCGCCCGTCCTCCGGGCGTGGGTGGACGTCGACCGCGAGCGCGCGGTCGAGGGGGACGAGATCGAGGCGCGTGTCACCGTCCGGGCCGAGTCGGCCGTCGACCGGCTCGAGATCGGCCTCGTCCTGCCCGAGGGGGTCGAGCTCGTCGACGGCCGCAACCCGATCGCGCTGAGACTGGCGGCCGACGAGGAGCGCGAGCTGCAGCTCCGGCTCCGCTGCGTGCGCTGGTCGGCGGTCGACCTCGGCGAGGTGTGGCTGCGGGCGAGGGACCGGGTCGGTCTGGTCCGCCACGAGGGCCGGATCGACCGGCGGCGACCACTTCGCATCTATCCGACGCCGGAGCGACTCCGCCGGCTCGTGACGCCGGCCCACACACAGGCGGCGACGGGCTCCGAGGTCGCCCGCGTCAGGGGCGAGGGACTCGAGTTCGCGGACACGCGGCCGTTCGTGCCCGGCGACCTCGTACGCTCGGTCAACTGGCGGGCCACCGCCCGGCGCGGAACCCTCGTCGTCAACGAGCGGCATCCGGAGCGGAACGCCGACGTCGTCATCTTCCTCGACAGCCTCGCCGAAGCCCGCGCATCGGCGCAGGGGACGCTCGAGCACGCCGTGCGCACGGCTGCGACGCTGGCAACCCGGTTCCTCGAGCGCCGCGACCGCGTCGGGCTGGTGGCGTTCGGCGGCATCCTGCGCTGGCTCGAGCCCGGCGGCGGCCTCGCGCAGCAGTACCGCCTCGTCGACGCGCTGCTCGAGACGGGCGTCGAGTTCAGCTACGCCTGGAAGGACGTCAACGTGATCCCGGCGCGGACGCTGCCCCCGCGGGCGCTCGTGATCGCCGTGACACCCCTCCTCGACGAGCGCTCACTCGCAGCGCTCGCCGACCTCCGGGGACGCGGCCACGACCTCGTCGTCCTCGAGATCTCGCCCGAGCCGCACCTCGAGCCGGGCGAGGACCCGGCCGACGCGGTCGCGCTGCGCCTCTGGCGGCTCCAGCGCGCCGAGCTCCGCGCCGGCTTCGAGCGGCTCGGCGCCGCCGTCGCGACCCTCGGCGACGAGACCACGATCGAGGAGGCGCTCGAGGGGGTGAGGGCATACCGGCGTCACGCCCGCCTCGTGCAGCGCTAGCGGCTGCCGCGGCCGCCGTCTTCGTCTCGCTCGGCCTCGCCGTCTGGCTGGCGGTCGCGGCGAGCCCCGACGCCTCGCCGGCGGTCCTCGCGACGGGTCTCCTGGGCGCCGTCGCGACGGCGGCCGCCTTCGTCCGGCCGGCGGCGCTCGCGCTGGCGCTGACCGCCTCTGCGGCCGCCTATGCGCTGCTGCTGACGATCGACGAGCCGCCGCTCGACAGCCGTGCCGCCGGCGTCGCGGCCGCCCTCGTCGTCGTGGGGGAGCTGAGCGGCTGGGCACGGGAGCTCGCGGGCACGACGGACGAGCCCGGAGGCGCCTGGCGCCGACCGGCGTGGATCGCCGGCGCCGGGCTCGGGGCGCTCGCGCTCGCCTGGATCGTCGTCGCCGTCGCCGACGTCGCACGGGTGGAGGGCCTCGCGGTCGAGGCCGCGGGCGCCGTGGCCGCGCTCGCCGCGCTCGTCCTCGTCGCTCGCCTCGCCGGGCGCCGCGAGAGCGCCTAGGGGGAGCGGGCCTAGGAGGCGGCGGGATCCGGCGGGGGCTGCATCGCGGCACCCGGGAGCGGCCGCGGGGAGGGCTTGAGTGCCGGCTTCTTCTCGGGCTCGGGCTCCGGCTCCACCGCGGGGGGCGGCGTCTCGTCGGCGAAGACCGACTCCTCGGACTCGCCCTGCAGGAGCCGCTCGAACTGGCTCTTGTCGATCGTCTCGCGCTCGATGAGGATCGCCGACAGCTTGTGCAGCTCCTCCATGTGCTCGCGCAGGACGGTGGTCGCCTTGTCGTGCGCCTCCTCGATCACGCGGCGGATCTCGTCGTCGATCTCCTTCGCGATCTCCTCGGAGTAGTCCGGCTCGGCACCCATCTCGCGGCCGAGGAACGGCATGTCGTGGTTCCGCCCGAGCACCCGCGGGCCGAGCTTCTCGCTCATCCCGAACCGCATGATCATCTGCTTCGCCGTGGACGTGATCCGCTCGATGTCGTTCGCCGCTCCGGTCGTGACCTCGTTGAACACGAGCTCCTCCGCCGCGCGGCCGCCGAGGGTCATCGCCATCTGGTCCATCAGCGTGCCCTTGGTCGTCAGGTAGCGGTCCTCCGCCGGAAGCGAGATCGTGTAGCCGAGGGCCTGGCCGCGTGAGACGATCGAGATCTTGTGCACCTCGTCGGTGCCCTCGAGGTAGTAGCCGACGAGCGCGTGCCCCATCTCGTGGTACGCGGTGATCTTGCGCTCCTTCTCCGAGAAGAGCCGCGACTTCTTCTCGGGGCCGGCGATCACGCGCATGATCCCTTCTTCGAGCTCGAGCTGGCCGATCGTCTTCTCGCCGCGGCGCGCCGCGAGCAGCGCGGCCTCGTTGATGACGTTCGCGAGGTCGGCGCCCGTGAACCCGGGCGTCGCGGCCGCGAGCACGTCGAGGTCGATCTCCTTGTCGAGCGGCTTGCCCTTCGCGTGTACCTCGAGGATCTGCTGGCGGCCCTTGCGGTCGGGCCGGTCGACGACGATCTGCCGGTCGAAGCGGCCGGGGCGCAGGAGCGCCGGGTCGAGGATGTCCGGCCGGTTCGTCGCGGCGATCAGGATGATGTTGTCCTTCAGCTCGAACCCGTCCATCTCGACGAGGAGCTGGTTCAGCGTCTGCTCGCGCTCGTCGTGGCCGCCGCCCAGGCCGGCGCCGCGGTGACGGCCGACGGCGTCGATCTCGTCGATGAAGATGATGCAGGGGCTCGCCTGCTTCGCCTGCTCGAACAGGTCGCGCACGCGCGATGCGCCGACGCCGACGAACATCTCGACGAAATCGGAGCCCGAGATGGAGAAGAACGGCACACCCGCCTCGCCGGCGGTCGCGCGCGCCAGCAGCGTCTTACCGGTGCCGGGCGGGCCGTAGAGCAGGACGCCCTTCGGGATGCGCGCGCCGAGCGCCTGGAACTTCTTCGGGTTCTCGAGGAACTCCTTGATCTCCTGGAGCTCCTCCACCGCCTCGTCCGCGCCCGCGACGTCCTTGTAGGTCACCTTCGGCGAGTCCGGCGACATCCGCTTCGCGCGGCTCTTGCCGAAGCTCATCACCTTCGAGCCGCCGCCCTGCATCTGGTTCATCAGGAAGATCCAGAACCCGATCAGGAGCAGGAACGGCAGGAACCCGGTGAGCAGCGCCCACCACGCGCTCGTTCCGATCCCCTTGGAGTCGTAGGTGACGTTGTTCTTCGCGAGCAGGTTCTCGAACTGCACCTGCGACTGCGGCGACGGGTAGTTCACCTTCACCTTCGTGCCGGAGTCGAGCTCTGCGGTGATCGACTGCCGGTTGGGCGAGAACGTGACCTTGCTCACGTTCCCGTTCGCGACCTGCTCCTTCAGCTGCGAGTACGTGAGCTTCTCGCCGCCGTCGCGGCGCGGCATCAGCGTCTGGCTCGCGAGATAGACGAGCAGCACGATGACGACGAGCGGGAAGAGCGCGCTGCGGAAGAAGCGATTCACCTAGTCGGAGGGTAGCAGCGTGCCCCTGGACTTCCAGAGCGCGCCTCGGAGCCCTAACGTCCGGTCAATCTTCCCCACAGGAGGGAAAAGCCCTGCTCGTCGCCCCTCAGAGGCCGTTCGGGACGAGATCGGGATGCAATACCCCGATGTAGGGGAGATTGCGGTAGCGCTCGGCGAAGTCGAGCCCGTAGCCGATCACGAAGCGGTTGGGGATCTCGAATCCGACGTACCGGACCGGCACCTCCACCTCACGCCGCTCGGGCTTCGTCAGGAGCGCGCAGATCTCGAGCGACGCCGGCTTGCGCGCGCCGAGCGTCCTGCGGAGGTACGAGAGCGTGAGCCCCGAGTCGATGATGTCCTCGACGACGAGGACGTCGCGCCCGGAGATGTTGATCTCGAGGTCCTTGAGGATCCGTACGACCCCCGAGGAGTCGGTGCCCGCGCCGTAGCTCGAGATCGCCATGAAGTCGATCTCGCAGGGCACCGTCAGCTCGCGCATCAGGTCCGAGATGAAGAAGATCGCGCCCTTCAGGACGCCGACGAGCAGCAGGTCACGGCCCTCGTAGTCCGCCGAGATCTCGGCGCCGAGCTCCTCGACGCGGCCGCGAAGCGCGTCCTGGTCGATCAGAACCTCGCCGACGTCGGCGTGGACCGATGTCACGTCGTCTCCCTCCGCGCGCGCACCGCGCCCTCCCAGCCCGGTGCCGTCTCGAGACCCGGCACCGCGACGACCGCCCCGTCCTCGGTTGCGACGAGCGGCCACGCGTCTCGGTCGCGCCTCGGCACCTTCGCGTCCACGAGCACATCCTGCACCTTTCGCGAGCGCCCCGCGAGACGATCGCCGGGCCGGCGCGAGCGGACGACCAGGCCGGGCCTGTCGCTCTCGATCGTCCACGGGCCCCACTCGACCGTGCCCTCGAGGCGGAGCTCGCCGTACGTCCGAACCGCGCGAATGCCGCCGCCGAGGTCGGCGCTCCGTGTTCCGTCGAGCGAGGAGCACAGGTCGACGAGCGAGCGCTCGAGCCCGCGCGGGAGCCGCGGCCGCTCGTCTGCGAGCGCGAGCAGGTTCGCACGCGCCCTGGGATCCAGCTCCTCGAGGAGCGGCAGCAGGCGCTCGCGGACCAGGCCGCGCTTCGTGTCGGAGTTCGTCGCGTCGACGCGCCAGGCGAGGCCTCGCGAGCGGCAGTACGCCTCCGTCTCCTCGCGCCAGAGAGGGAGCAGGGGCCGGACGACGCCGTCGGCGCGGCGCGGCCGGATGCCGCGCGTCGAGCCGCTCGAGACGATGCGGTAGAGAAGCGTCTCGACCTGGTCGGACGCCGTGTGCCCGGTCGCCCGGAGCCCCCGGTCCTCCGTCGCCGCATACCGCGCGTCGCGCAGGGCCGCCTCGGTGGCCGCGCGCGGCACGTCCACGACGACGACCTCGGCGCCGAACGCTGCGACGCAGTGCTCGGCGTCGGCATCGGCCTCGGCGCCCCGCTGGCCGTGGTGGACGTGGACGGCCCTCACGCGATGGCCGAGCTCGCGGAGCGTGTGCCAGAGGCAGGTCGAGTCGGCGCCGCCGGAGACGAGGCACGTCACCTCGGCACCCGGCGCGATCAGGTCGCGGGAGCGGATGTGGGCCTCGACCCGCTCGAGCACGTCCATGGGGCTCAGTCTGCCTGCACGCGCACCCGGAAGCGCGGCGCGGCGGCCCAGGCGCCCAGCGTCTCGGCGGCCCGGGCAACGGCGTCCGCGTCGAGCGGGAACGGCGTGGCATGCGGGATCCGGCCGATCTGCGCAGCCGGGAAGGTCCCGTCCGCCGCGTCGAGCACGTAGCGGACGGGGAGGGCATGCGAGACGGCGACGACGACCTCCTCCGGGCGTGCGAGGAGCTCGTCGAGCGCGCCGGCGAACCGCGCGGCCGCCTCGCCCCTACTCTCGCCGCCCCCCGGGCACGGCGCGTCGGCCTCGTGCGTCCACGCCCAGTCGCGATACGCCGCGAGCGGCCCCCCTTCGTACGCGCCGAAGGCGATCTCGTCGAGGCCGGCGAGGACGATACGCGGCACGTCCCGCTCGCCGAGAGCGATCGCGAGCGTCTCCTGCGTCCTGGCGAGCCGCGTGGCGACGCCGAGGTCGACGTGCACCCCGGCGAGGTCGTCGCGCAGCCGCATCGCCTCCTCCACCCCGAGCTCCGAGAGACCCTTCCCCGGCGGCCGCGAGCTGACGACGTCGTCCACGTTCGACCGCGCGTGCCCGTGGCGGACGAGCAGCAGCGTCCTCAAAACAGGACGCTGCGGTAGTCGAGGACGTGCTCCATCCCGACCGTCTCGTACAGGCGGATCGCCGGCGTGTTCTCGGCCCGGACGAACAGGCAGACGGCCGGCACCTCGGCGAGCAGCAACCGAATGAGGTCGCGCAGGGCGCGCTCCGCGTACCCCCGCCGCCGCACGGGTGGGTCGACCCAGACCTGCTGGAGCTGCACCGCGCTCGGCGTCCACGCGGACGCCTCGGCCTTGAAGCGGATCACCCCACCCTCGAGCCAGATCCACGAGCGGCCCTCCTCGATCTGCACGCGCGTGCGCCAGCGGAACCCGTTCGGGTCGCGCCGCAGGGGATCGACGCCGAGCTCCTCGAAGTGCGCCTTCGCGCACGCCGGGACGAGGACGTCGAGATCACCGCGCGTCGCCGGCCGCAGCCCCGTGTCGCCCGCCTCGGGCGGCGCGGTCGAGACGAAGACGGGCTGCCCGAGCCGGTCTTCGCGGGGCTTGCCGAGCCTGCGTCGCGCCTCGTCCCACAGTGCGCTCACCGCCCCCTGCTCGCCGATCAGCATGCGCGGCCCCGCCCGCGCGGCGATCTCTGCGAAGGCGCCACACCCCTGGCCCGACGGCACGACGTTGGTGCCGAGATGACACAGCGCGCGGAGCCCTCCGTCCTCGATCCTCTCGAGCGCCGCGAAGCGGCCGGTCTCGCGCCGGGCGACGTCCTCCAGGAACACCCGCTCGACCGGATCCTCGGCGCAGTAGGCGAGAATCTGCTCTCGGGCGGGCTCGACGAGTGCCGGGCGCATCGAAGCGACACTCTAGGCCGGAAGCTCGCGACGGTTGATCGACTACGCTTCCGCGCCATGCCGATCCACGTACGCGCGAACAAGGGTGACTACGCCGAGGCCTGCCTCCTGCCCGGCGACCCGCTGCGGGCGAAGTACATCGCCGAGACCTTCATGGAGGACGTCGTCCAGCGGAACTCCGAACGTGGGATGCTCGGCTACACGGGCACCTTCGGAGGGAAGCCCGTCTCCGTCCAGTCGAGCGGCATGGGCTGCCCCTCGGCGGCGATCGTGATCGAGGAGCTCGTCCAGCTCGGCGTGACGAAGCTCATGCGCGTCGGAACGTGCGGGGGCCTTCAGCCGGACCTCTCGATGGGCGACCTCATCATCGCCCTCTCGGCCACGCCGGCGGACTCGACCGCGACGCACTACGTCCTCGGCGAGCCGCACGCGCCGACGGCCGACTTCGGGCTCGTCCACGAGGCGGTACACCAGGCGAAGCATCTCGGCAAGCCGGTCCGCGTCGGCCCGATCGTGTCGAGCGACATCTTCTACCAGCCCGATCCCGGCCTCGCGGGCCGCTGGTCGGAGCGCGGCATCCTCGCGGTCGAGATGGAGGCGGCGATCCTCTTCACGCTCGGCGCGCTCCGCAAGGTCCAGGCCGGCTGCATGCTGATCGTCTCGGACATCGTCGTCGAGGGGGAGTTCGTCCGCATCACCGACGACGAGATGAAGGCGGCCGTCGACCAGATGACCGAGCTCGCGCTGCACGTCGTGACGGCCGCGTAGGCAGGCGACGGGCCGCCGCCGCGTGAAGACGGTCTTCCTCGTCAACCCGGCGTCCGCGAACGGCTCCACGGGCCGCCGCTGGCCCGAGCTCGCACGTCGCGCAACCGCGGCCGGGCTCGAGGGCGACACGCTCTTCAGCGAGCGGCAGGGACACCTCGCCGAGCTGGCGCGCGAGGCGGCGCTCGACGGAGCGGAGCTGCTCGTCGTCGTCGGCGGCGACGGGTCGGTCAACGAGGTCGCGAACGGCCTCGTCGGCCTCGGCCGGCAGCCCGACGTCGCCCTCGTGCCGCGGGGCACGGGCTGGGACTTCTCCCGCACGTTCGGGATCCCCCGGAAGATCGACGATGCGGTGCGCGTCGCGCTCGAGGGCGACGTCCGCAGCATCGACGTGGGACGGGCCTCCTACCGCTCCTGGGACGGCTCCGACGCGACGGCCGCGTTCGCCAACGTCGCGAGCGCTGGCATGAGCGGCGCGATCGCGAAGCGCGCGAACGAGACGACGAAGGGACTCGGTGGAAAGCTCTCGTACCTCTGGGCGACGTTCGCCGTCTTCTCCGGCTGGCAGGCGAGCGAGGTCGAGCTGACGGTCGACGGTGAGCGACGGGCCGCGAGGATGTTCGACGTCGTCGTCGCGAACGGCCGCTTCTTCGGCGGCGGGCTGCGGATCTGCCCGGACGCGGAGGCCGACGACGGTCTCTTCGACGTCCTCACGATCGGCGACATCACGAAGCGCGACCTCGTCATCACGATGCCGAAGATCTACCGGGGGACGCACCTGCCGCATCCGAAGGCGGAGCTGCTGCGCGGCGCGACCGTGACGATCTCGAGCGACGCGCCGCTCCCCGTGGAGCTCGACGGCGAGCAACCGGGGACGACACCGGTGCGACTCGAGGTGGTGCCCCGGGCGCTACGCCTGCGTGTGCCGCGTCAGGGGGTCGCCTTGCGCGACGGCGACTGACTCGACGGGGGCTTCTGCGCCCGCCGGAGCGACGCGACCTCCTTCTCGAGCTTCGCCACCCGCTGCTCGAGCGCGTCGATCCCGCGGATCCGCTTCGAGAGGTCGTCGACGCGGTTGCGCAGGTCGTTGAACGCCTGCACCGTCCGGGTCCCTCCCGGGAGGTCGGCGAGCTTCTGCAGCGCCTCCTCGCCCTTCCCCGCGAGCCGGCCGATCACGTCGTCGGTCTTCGTCGTCGCCATGGGGACCATTCTATGCCAGCTCGCGCGCGACCGCGGCGAGGGTGGGGCCGGAGGCGCTACGGACGATCGTCGCTGCGTGGGCGTCGTACGGGGTCTCGTCGAGGTTGACGATCGCGAGCGCCCCACCCGCCGACAGCGTCTCGTTGGGGAGGCCGGCGACGGGCCACACCTGGAGCGACGAGCCGACGACGAGCAGCAGCCGGGCATCCCGGCAGAGGAGCTCCGCCTTCAGCATCGCGTCCGGGGGGAGCAGCTCGCCGAACATGACGACCCCGGGCTTGAGGATCGACCCGCACGAGGGGCACTCGGGCGCCTCGCGGATCTCGAGCTGGGCGAGGACCGGCTCGAGCAGCGCCTCGCCGCCGCAGGCGAGGCACGCGAAGCGTGCGATCGAGCCGTGCACCTCCGTCACGTCGACGCTGCCGGCCCGCGAATGGAGGAGGTCGATGTTCTGCGTCACGATCCCCCGCACGAAACCGGCGCGCTCGAGCTCGGCGAGCGCGAGGTGGCCCTCGTTCGGCTCGGCCGCCAGCAGGCCTGCGATCCGTGGCCCGTACCAGCGCCAGACGCGGAGCGGGTCGCGGCGGAACGCGTCGATCGACGCGACCTCGAACGGGTCGACCTCGGCCCACAGGCCGGAGGAGGAGCGGAAGTCGGGGATCCCGCTCTCCGTCGACATGCCCGCCCCGGTGAGCACGACCGCAGGCCCCCGCTCACGGATGAGCGCCGCGAGGTCCGCTGCGTCCCCCATGCGCCGCATCGTACGGGCCGCTATATCTCGATCCGATGGACGGCTTCGCCTTCACGCACCGTGTCCGTGTCCGCTTCGCGGAGACCGACGCGCAGGGAATCGCGCACCATGCCTCGTTCGTCGTCTGGCTCGAGGAGGCGCGCGTTGCGTATCTCGCCGCGTTCGCGGGCGGCTATCGCGCGATCCGCGAGCGTGGGATCGAAGCGCTGACGACGGGCGTCCACGTCGAGTACGAGCGCGCCGCGTTCTTCGACGACGTCCTCGAGGTCGGCGTCCGCTGCGGCGAGCTGCGCGGCGCCCGCTTCCGCTTCGACTACGAGGTCGAGCGCGAGGGCGTCTCCGTCGCGCACGGCTGGACGACGCACGCGACGGTCGACGCGGCGACGCGCCGGCCGACGCGGGTCCCCGAGTGGTTCGTCGACGACGTGGTCAGGGCCGAGGGGCCGACGACGACGCGGGTGGGAGGGACGGCGGTGTCGCGGGTTCCTTCGTCGTCGGGGACGTCGCGCGCTTGACGTCCGGCTTCGCCGGCTCGGCCTTCGGACGCGGCTTCGTGCCGAGGCGGACGACGGTCGGCTCGCCGACGTAGTACGAGCGCCACGTCGTGTCGTAGAGAAGCTTCCCGTCGGACGTGTAGACACGCCGCGTGACGCTCGTCGAGCGCGGCGGCGCGCCCCATTGCTCGACGACCTTCTCGCCCTTGAACATCGTGTCGTCGTCGATCCGCTTCCAGGGCACCTTCCCCTCGACGCGGAGCGGCGCCGTCTCGGTCTCCACCCGGCGGCCGGGCGACGTCCCGTACAGGTTCACGGTCAGCGAGCCGGGGCTCACGAAGGTGCGCAGTAGGAGCCAGTGGTCGGTGTCGTTGCGGAAGACGAGATCGAGATCCGGGTAGTTCACCGTCGCGTCCCGGCCGAGTGGGTAGTGGCTGATGTAGAGCGCGTGGTTCGTGCGCTTCTCGATCGAGAGCCCGGCCTCGAATGCGGCGTTGAACACCGTGGTCGAGACCTGGCAGACGCCGCCGCCGATTCCGCTCTCGAGCTCGCCGTTGATGATCACCGGTGCCTGCTCGAACCCCTTGGCGGCGTTGCGCTCCCCGGTCGTCTGGTTGAACGAGAAGCGCGCGCCCGGTGCGACGAGCGCACCGTCGATCAGCTCCGCGACGAGCTGCACGTTGTGGAGGCGGCCGGGAGTGCCGCCGTACGTCGTCGTGTAGGAGCCGACGACCTCGTCGATCCCCATCGCCTGTGCGTCCTGCGTCGTGCGCGCCGGCGGCGTCGTGCTCGTCGCGACGGTCGCGTTCCGACCCGTCGTCGAGAACACCGCCTTCGCGAGCGCCGCGCGCGCGCGATCGAGGTCGAGCGAGCGGCCCGGGCGCGACGGGACGAGCTCGATGCCGCCGGAGACGACGCGGAACGTCGCGTCGCGCGGCTCCCGGTCGACGGAGCGGGCGAGCGAGGCGAGCCAGCGCTCCGCCGACGGCCCCGCGACCGAGACGCGCGTTGCGCCGCCGTTCGGCAACTCGAGCAGCTGCGCGATGCGCCAGCGAGGCAGCCGGAACCGGGTCGGCCCCACGGACAGCGTCACGGGGCCGGAGACCGCGGTACGCGCCGCCGCCGCCGCCTCGACGAGGTCGTCCGCGACGACGCGCGGCTCTGCGCGGGCGACCGGCAGGCGCACGGGCCCGTCACGCTCGAGCGATGCGAGCGCGTTCACGACGGCCGCGCTCGCTCCGGGGCGATCGAGCCGCACGCCCGGGCGGGCGGGCGTCGCGACGAACGAGAGGCCGCGGCGCTCGAGTGAGGCGTCGACGGGAGGCCGGTCGACCGCCGCGGCGATCCGGCCGATCGTGTACCGCAGCACGGAAGGGAACACGTGGACGCGCGGCTCGACGTCGGAGCCGAAGATCCGCGCTCGCACGCGCTTCAGGCCGCGCACCGGCGCGAACCCGTCCGTCGATGCCGCCGCCTGTCTCACGGCCGCGGCCCAGTCCGGCCGCACGCCGAGCTGCGACGCGCTCAGGGAGAACGTGCGTCCACCCGTGACGAACTCGACCGGCTCGTGCTGGAGCGCGTCGGAGCGCCGCTCGAGGAGGGTCGTGGCGGCAGCGCGATCGAGTCCACCGACGTCGAGCCCGGCGACCGTCGTGCCCGCCGGAAGGCGGGTGGGAGACCCCGCGAAGAGCGTTGCCGCCGCGACCGCGACCAGCACGAGGACGCCGATCGCGAGAACGGCCCTGCGCACCGCGATGCGGGAGGAACGTCGGCGGCGCGCCACTCCAGAAACGCTGGTCGCGCCGGATGACACGGCCTCGAAATGTAGCCGAGGTCACGAGCGCGAGCTCTCACCCGTTCGAGGGACGACCGACCTCCGAGACGACGAGTTTCGCCCCTCGCCGCGTGACCCCGCTCGGGCGCGCTGCGCGACCCGGTACTGCAGGACATCGAGCAGTCCGTTGGAACGGTGAGCCCACGCATGAAGCCCGGCGTGGAGCTCGACGAACATCGCCGGCACCACCGTCCTGGTAGAAGCCGGGCGTGCAGCGCATCGGTGTGGAGGAACGGCGGGCGCGGATCGTTCGGCGGCACCGGCTGGCCACCGAGACGAGGGCCTCGAGCCCGCTCGAGGTCGCCGAGTCGCTCGTGGCGCTCCACTCGACCGACCCGGCGACGGTCTTTCTCTCCACGTGGGCGCGCTCGCTCGACTTTCGGCCCGAGGGCCTCGAGGACGCGCTCTACGAGGCACGGTCGCTCGTCCGCATGCTCGGGATGCGACGGACGCTGTGGGTCGTTCCGCGGGCGCTCGCGGCGGTCGTCCACGCCGCATGCACGCGGACGATCGCGGCTCGCGAGTGGAAGCGGCTCGCCGGGTTCGTCGCGCAGAGCGGCGTCACCGACGGAGATCCTGACGCCTGGCTCGAGGAACGAGCCGCAGTTGCGCTCAGAGCGGTCGAGTCGCGCGGGGAGGCCTTCACCTCCGACCTGTCCACCGACGAGCCTCTCCTGGCGACCAAGCTCCGCCTCGGCGCCGGCACCCGCTGGGAGGCGCAGGTCAGCGTCGCCTCGCGGATCCTCCCACTCCTCGCTGCCGACGGACGGCTGACGCGCGGGCGGCCGCGCACGTCGTGGACGAACGGCCAGTACCGCTGGGCGCCGACGAGCGCCTGGTTGGGCCACGAGCTCGAGTCGCTCGAGCCGGGCGCCGCCCGGGCGGAGCTGCTGCGCCGCTGGCTCGGGTCGTTCGGCCCGGCGACGGAGACGGACATCCGGTGGTGGGCCGGCTGGACGGCCGGCGAGGCCCGCGCCGCGGTCGCGGCCGTTCCACACGCGACCGTGGACCTCGTCGGCACGACGGGCTACGTCCTCGCCGACGACCTCGATCCGACCGATCGGCCCGAGCCCTCGGCCGCCCTCCTGCCGACGCTCGACCCCACGACGATGGGCTGGAAGCAGCGGGACTGGTATCTCGGCGAGCACGCGTCCGTCCTCTTCGACGGCAACGGCAATGCGGGGCCGACGGTGTGGTGGGACGGCCGCGTGGTCGGCGGCTGGGCGCAGAGGAAGGACGGCGAGGTCGTCGTCCGGCTCCTCGAGGACGTCGGCACGGACGCCGCGCAGGCGGTCGAGGCCGAGGCGGAGCGCCTCGTCGCCTGGCTCGGCGACGTCCGCGTCGCGCCGGGCTTCCTGCCGCCGTTCCAGCGCGGGCTCGTGTCGTAGGGGCGATCACGCGACCTCGGCCGCGCCGCGGGACCGGACGAGCGCAGCCGAGGCTTCCGCCCACTCGAGCCTCGCGGCGACGACGCGGATCCCGTAGTCGAGCGCGAGGCGGTACGCGTGGTCGGTCGACGTCTGCGGCTGCTCGGTGTCGCGGATCCGCTCGAGCTCGGCGAGCAGCTCGCGGTTGTAGACCGCCTCGCCGTCGAGGTACGAGGCCGCCTCGCTCGGCTCGAGGAGCCACAGGAAGAACACGCGCAGCAGGGCGTCGTCCCGCGTGGAGCGGCTCGGGCGCGTCTCGCGAAGCCAGCGCTCGAGTGCCGTGCGGCCGTCCTCGGTGAGCGCGTACTGCTTGGCCCCGCGGGCGCCCTCCCCCGTCTGCTCGATGAGGCCTGCCTCCCGGAGACGGGCGAGCTCGGGGTAGATCTGGCTGTGGAGCGCCGGCCAGGCGTACGCCAGCGAGCCCTCGAACTGCTTCAGCAGCTGCCAGCCGGTGTGGGGACGATCGGCGAGGAGGCCGAGGAGGGCAAAGCGCAGGCTCATGTCAAAATTGACATGTCATTGATGTACGGTCAGTATTGCAGTCGATGCGGAGGACGTTCCCGATCGCGGCCCTGCTCCTCGCGCTCGGAGCCCTCGCGGCGTCCGCCTCGGCGACGCCCAGCGCGACGACGCACGATTGCGTGCGCGGCAAGGATGTCCCTTTCCGGACGAGCGACGGCGTCCGTCTGGTGGGGCACCGCTTCGGCGGCCTCCGGCCGGGCACGAAGCCGGTGGTCGTACTCGCGCATCAGTCGAACGGGAGCCTCTGCGAGTGGCTACCCGCCGCGCGCCGGCTCGCCGCGCGGGGAATCTGGGCGTTCGCATTCGACTTCCGAGGTCACGGATCCTCGAAGGGGCGCGTCCAGTACGGACGCCTCGCCGCCGACTACGCGGCGGCGGTGAAGACGGTACGGGCTCTCGGAGCGCGGAAGGTCGTGCTCGCCGGCGCGTCGCTCGGCGGCATCGCCGCAGTCGTCGCGGGCGCCTCTATCAAACCCTCCGTCGCGGGCGTCGCGGCCCTCTCGGCTCCGGCGGTGATCGCCGGGCGCATCGACGCGCGCCCCTCCGCTCCGCGCCTCGTCGTGCCGGCGCTGTTCCTCGCCTCGCGCGAGGACCAGAACGCCCCCTACGACTTCGCGGCAGACGCACGGGCGCTCCATGACGCGGCGAGGTCGACGGCCAAGCGGCTCGAGCTCGTCGAGGGCCGCGACCACGGGGTCGCGCTGATGGAGCACCCCGACCTCCTCGCGCTTCTCGAGGCGTTCGTGCGCGAACCGCTGGGCGCGACGTCGCGCTGAGCGTTCCCGCTAGGCGCTCGGCAGGAAGATCTCCTTGGCGATCACGAGCCGCTGGATCTGCGACGTGCCCTCGTAGATCTGGAACAGCTTCGCGTCGCGCATGAGCTTCTCGACGGGGTACTCCTTGATGTAGCCGTAGCCGCCGAAGACCTGCACGGCGTCCGTCGTGACCTTCATCGCCGTGTCGGCGGCGAAGCGCTTGGCGAACGACGAGTACTTCGTCGCCTTGCGGCCGTAGCCCTCGTCGATCATCCACGCCGCCTGCCACGTGAGCAGCCGGGCCGCCTCGATCTCCGCCGCCATGTCCGCGATGAGGAACGAGACGCCCTGGTTCATCGCGATCGGCATGCCGAACTGGACGCGCTCCTTCGCGTAGTCGACGGCCAGCTCGTACGCCGCCTGCGCGACGCCGACCGCTCCCACCGCCGTGCCCGGGCGGGTGAAGTCGAGCGTCTGCATCGCGATCTTGAACCCGTCGCCCTCGCCGCCCAGGCGGTTCGCCTCGGGGACGACGACGTCCTGGAACGCGACGGCCGACGTGTCGGTCGCGCGCTGACCCATCTTGTCGAGGTGCTTCTCGATCGTGACGCCCTCGCTGTCCATCGGGATCACGAAGGCGGAGAGGCCGCGGTGCCCCTTCGACTTGTCGGTCGACGCGAAGCAGACGATCCACGACGCCTGGCCCGCGTTCGTGATGAACATCTTCGAGCCGTTGACGACGTAGTGGTCGCCCTGCCGCACCGCGGTCGTCCCGATGCCGGAGACGTCCGAGCCGGCGCCCGGCTCGGAGAGCCCGAAGCAGCCGAGGATCGGCTCGGAGACGAGCGGCGCGAGCCACTCGCGCTTCTGCTCCTCCGTGCCCGCGATCAGGATCGGACCGGCGGCGAGGCCGTTCGCGCCGATGGACGTGCCGATCCCGGAGCACCCCCAGTTGAGCTCCTCGCCGACGAGCATCCCGTCGAAGGCGGACAGCTCGGGACCGCCGAGCGACTCGGGCAAGTGCAGGTTCATGAGCCCGAGCTCGTGCGCCTTCGCCACGATCTCGGCGGGGTGCGTCTGGTGCTCGTCGTGCTCCGCCGCCCTCGGACGGATCTCCTTCTCCGCGAACTCCCGCGCGAGCGCACGGAGCTCCTTCTGCTCATCGGTGAGCGCGAACGAGACGCCGTTCGCAAGGCCGGTCTCCATGGTCGCCATCGCGTGCTCCTGGGCGTCGATTGACTAGTCAGTCAATAGGGTAGCCCGCGCCGGATGGTGGGGCAAGCGTGGGCGGCCCCGCCTCCGGCCAGCCCATCCCGGGCAGCTCACCGTCGCGGCGCGGCGGGGCCCGGACGATCGGCAGCCCGCGACGGGACCACGCCTCGAAGCCGCCGATCACGTCACCCGACCGTTCGAAGCCGAGGTCGACGAGCGTGGCCGCCGCGAGGGAGGACGAGAACCCGTGCGTGCAGAGGAGCACGAGCCGGCGGTCACGCCCCCCGACCCGAGGGTTGTGCCACGCGCTGGACGGGTCCACTCGCCACTCGAGCACCGTGCGCGGGATGTGCAGCGATCCGGGCACGATGCCGGTGGCACGGCGGTCGTCCTCCGAGCGGATGTCCAGGATCAGCGCGTCTCTCCCCGAGGCCGCAGCCCATGCGGCGTCGGGCTCGAGGCGCTCGATCCGTCCGCGTGCGACCTCGAGCAGCTCCTCGACTCCTGGCACGCCGGCATCATCCTGGCTCGCGGTTGCCGTGTCCAGGCCCGGGCGGCGACGGGGCCGCTCTACAATCAGAGCGCCTCGACCGACCGGAGGATCCCACCGTGGCGACGACCACCCAGGCACCGACGCAGCTCGACCCACTCGATTTCCTCGCCCTCGACGCGCTCCTCGACGACGAGGAACGCGCGATCCGCGACACCGTCCGGCAGTTCGTCCGCCAGCGGGTGCTCCCCGAGGTCGGCGACTGGTTCGAGCAGGGGATCCTGCCCCGTGAGATCGTCCAGGAGCTCGCGAAGCTCGGCCTCTTCGGGATGCACCTCGAGGGCTACGGGCTGCCCGGCGCGAGCTCGGTGGCCTACGGCCTCACCTGCCTCGAGCTCGAGGCGGGCGACTCCGGCGTCCGCAGTGCGGTCTCCGTGCAGGGGTCGCTCGCGATGTTCGCCATCTGGCGCTGGGGGTCCGAGGAGCAGAAGGAGCGCTGGCTGCCCGCGATGCACCGCGGCGAGGCGATCGGCTGCTTCGGCCTCACCGAGCCCGACGCAGGCTCCGACCCCGGCGCGATGCGCACGCACGCGCGCCGCGACGGCTCGGACTGGGTCATCAACGGGGCGAAGATGTGGATCACGAACGGCACCATTGCCGACGTCGCCGTCGTCTGGGCCCGCACCGAGGAGGGAGAGATTCGCGGCTTCCTCGTCGAGAAGGGCACGCCGGGCTTCGCGGCGCCCGAGATCCACAAGAAGCTCTCGCTCCGGGCCTCGGTGACGTCCGAGCTCGTGCTCCAGGACGTGCGTGTCCCCGGCGAGGCGATGCTGCCCGGGTCGTCGACCCTCCGCGGCCCGCTCTCGTGCCTCAACGAGGCGCGCTTCGGCATCGTCTTCGGCGCCGTGGGGGCGGCACGGGCGTGCTTCGAGGAGGCGCTCCGCTATGCACGGGAGCGGATCGTCTTCGGCAAGCCGATCGCCGTCTACCAGCTGACGCAGCAGAAGCTCGCCGAGATGGCGCTCGAGATCAACCGCGCGAGCCTCGTCGCCCTCCACATCGGCCGCATGAAGGACGAGGGCACGCTCCGGCCCGAGCACGTCAGCCTCGGGAAGATGGGCAACGTCCGGGGCGCGCTCGAGGTGTGCCGCTCCGCGCGGACGATTCTCGGCGGGAACGGGATCACGCTCGAGTACCCCGTGATCCGGCACATGAACAACCTCGAGTCGGTGCTGACGTACGAGGGCACGCACGAGGTGCACACGCTCGTCGTCGGCCAGGCGCTGACGGGCGAGAACGCGTTCGGCCGCGCGTGAGCCGCAGGGCCGCGGCGGGACTCCTCCTCGCCGCGGTGATCTCGGCCGTCGCGGCCGGCGCGTCGCGAGCCGCCCCGCCCGACGCAGGCGTGTTCGTCCCCGGGCGCTCGCTCGGCGGCGTCACGCTCGGCTCGACCCTCGACGACGTCACCGCGGCCTGGGGCCGGGCGTACGGACGCTGCCGCGCCTGCGCCGCCGAGACGCTCTACTTCAATCGGTTCGCATTCCGCCCGGAGGGCGCGGGCGTCGAGCTCCGCCGCGGTCGCGTCGTCGCGATCTTCACGCTGTGGGCGCCGGCCGGCTGGCGCACCGCCCAGGGGCTTGCGATCGGTGAGCCGGAGCTCCGCCTGCGGTCGACGTACGCCCCGCTCCGGCGAACCGCGTGCCGCGGCTACGAGGCGTTCACGCTGCCGGGATCACGGCGCCGGTCGGTCGTCTACGTTCTCGACGGTGACGTCTGGGGCTTCGGTCTGCTCGCCGGCGGCCACGCGGTCTGCCTCTGACTCGACGCGCGCGAGGCGCGCCACGAGCGGGATCGCGAGGATGATCGGCAGCCCGAGCACCGGCCAGAGCGCCTGGTAGCCCTCCGTCGCCTCGAGGTGCGGGCCGAGGATGTCGATCACGGCGCCCGCCGCGAGCGGCCCGATCACGAGCCCGACGCCCTTCGTCGTCGTCGCGAGCCCCGAGATCGCGCCCCGCTCGCCGGGCGGCATCAGCTTGAACAGGAGGCCCCACGCGAGCGTCATGACGGTGCCGCCGGCGATCGCGACGACGAAGATCAGGCCGAGGTACCAGGCGTGCCACTCGCGACCGAACCCTCCGGCGAGCAGCCCGAGCCCGTAGACGGCGGACGCGGCGCTGATCACGCGCGCGAGCCCGACGCGATCCCCGATCGGGCCGGCCACGAGCGCCGCGACGATGTAGCCGCCCGCGACCGCCGCGAGGATGTAGGTCGACGTGACGAGCGGCTCGTCGAGCCCGACGGTGACGTAGAGCACGACGAAGGTGCGCGCTCCGGCGAAGGTTCCTTCCCAGGCGGTGTTGCACGCCAGGAAGGTCGCCACGTCGCGGTTCGCGCGCAGCACGCGCCACGACTGCGCGACGTAGGTACGCACCCCCTCGAACACCCGCCCGTGACCGCCGTCCTCCGTCACGAGCACGATCGGGACGAGGCACGCAGCCGCGACCACGCCGGACGCGACGAGGAACGGCGCCGGCCGCCAGACGTGGAACAGGTAGCCGCCGCCGATGAGCGCGCCCGCGATCGCGACGCCGCGGAAGACGTGCTGGACGCCCTGGGCGCGACCGAAGACGCTGTCGGGGAGGACGTCGGGATAGAGGCCCCGGTACGGCGGCTCGTAGACGTAGTACGCGAAGAAGAGCGCGAAGAGCATCAGCGCCGTCGTCCAGAGGTTGGGCATGAAGGCCAGCAGGGCGAGCGCGAACGTCATCGGGCCGAGCGCCGCCAGCATGAAGGGCCGCCGCCGGCCGAGCGGCGTGTGGAACGTGTCGCTCCAGGGGCCGATCACGAGCGGGAGGGTCAGCGCGAAGACGCCCTCGGCGGCGAGGACGAGGCCGACGAGCGTCGTCGACTCCGTGTAGCGGCCGAGGATGGGCGGCAGGTACGCCGCCGTCGTCGTCAGCGCCCAGGCGAGGCCGAGCGCGCCCGCCCCGAGGACGAGCGTGTCGCGCCGTGCGCCGCCGTCAGGCGACGACCGGCGCCGTGCCGAGGCCGCGGAGGACGACGTCGACGATCGTGCGCTCGGCACGGGCGACCTCCTCGTCGCCGTCGGGGAGCCTTCCCATCACCCAGCCCGTGAGGATCTCCTCGAGGCCGCCGTACACCACCCAGCTCGCGAGACGGGGGTCGAGGTCCGCGCGGAACACCCCCTCGCCCTGGCCCTGCCGGATCACGCGCTCGATCACCGCGAAGCCCTGGCCGATGACCTCGACCTGACTGGCGAGATGGGCGCTCCGGCCGACCTCGCGCACCATCACCGTGACGAGGTCCGGGTCGTTGCGCCACGTGCGCAGCAGGATCTTGAGAAGGCCGTGCAGCTTCTCGTCCGCCGGCTCGTCCGACGCCTCGACCTGCTCGAACCGCCCGAGCAGCTCCGCCCAGTTCTCGCGGAAGACCGTCTGCAGCACCTCGTCCTTCGACGAGAAGTAGTGGTACAGGAGGCCGTGTGCGACGCCCGCCTCCTCGGCGATGTCGCCGACGCGCGAGGCATGGAACCCCCGGCGGGCGAACACCCGCACCGCGGCCTCGAGAATCCGGCGCCGCTTCTCCTCGGCGCCGGGCTGGCGCTCCCCGGCGGTGCGCTCGCGTGCGATTGAACGGTCAGTCAACCGACCCAGGATAGGCCCGGTGGCGGTGACGGCGCAACGGAGGTCGGCCCAGGGACCCGCCCGGCAGCGCTCCTCGGGACGGGCGGCCGCCGCCGTGTGGTTGCGGCCACGCGGACGAGGGCATGCTCTCGTGAACGGTCGACCACGAGGAGGAGCGATGAACCGGCTCGAAGGACGCGTGGCGCTCGTCACGGGCGGCGCGAGCGGAATCGGGAAGGCGATCGTCGAGCGGCTCGCGAGCGAGGGGGCGGCGGTCATGGTGACCGACATCGACGACACGAAGGGGACGGAGCTCGCGGAGCGGCTCGTCGGCGAGGGACGCGGCGCGGAGTACGCGCACCTCGACGTCACCTCGGAGGAGGAATGGCAGGCGTCGGTCGCGGCGACCGTCGACCGGCTCGGGGCGCTGGACGTCCTCGTCAACAACGCCGGGATGGGTGACCTCGCGCCGATCGAGGAGACGTCGCTCGAGGAGTGGGAGCGGACGATCGCGATCGACCAGACGGGCGTCTTCCTCGGCATGAAGACCGCCGCGGCGGCGCTCGCCGCGTCGGGCCGCGGCTCGGTGGTCAACATCAGCTCGATCTTCGGCACGAGCGGCGGCTTCGGGACGTCACCCGCCTACCACGCGGCCAAGGGCGCCGTGCGGACGCTGACGAAGAACACGGCCCTCCACTGGGTCGACCGCGGCGTGCGCGTCAACTCCGTGCATCCCGGCTTCATCGACACGCCGATCCTCGACACCGCGAGAGGAACGCCGTTCGAGCAGACGATGATCGACCTCACGCCGATGGGCCGGCTCGGCCGCCCGGAGGAGGTCGCGGCCGCCGTCGCGTTCCTCGCGAGCGACGACGCGTCCTTCGTCACCGGGCTCGAGCTCTACGTCGACGGGGGGTTCATCGCGCGCTGAGGGGGCTCAGGCGGCCAGACCGAGGGCAGCGGGCAGCGCGAGCAGCGTGTCGATCCGGTCGGGCTCGCCGACGTGGGCGCCGTCGCGGTCGAGGAGGATCCCGCGCATCCCGAGCGCGCGGGCTCCCTCGATGTCGTCCGCGTAGCTGTCGCCCACCATCGCGGCGTCGGCCGGCGCGGCCTCGAGCGCCGCGAGCGCCGCCTCGAAGATCGAACGGTGCGGCTTCACGCGCCCGTGGGTACGCGAGCCCACGCAGACGTCGACGTCGAGCCCGTGATGCCGCGCGAACTCGTCGAGATCGCGCTGCCCGTTCGAGACGAGCCCGATGCGCAGGCCGTGCTCGCGAAGGAGCCCGAGCGCCGGCAACGCGTCCTCGTAGAGGAAGAAGTTCTCGTGTTGCTCCCACTGGCGCACGAGGTCGACCGCGCACGCCCGCGCGAGGACGGGGTCGCCGCCCATGCCGACGACGATCGCCTCGGTGAACCGGATCCAGATCTCCTCGTCGTGGACGAGCTCCGGATGCCGCTGGAGCTCCGACAGCGCTGCCTCCCGGGCGCTCGTGTGCCGGTCGGGGTCGAGTGTCAGCCCGTGGCGGGCGCCGACACGCTCGTAGCCGGCCGGCCCCAGCTCGGGCCCGGGCCGGAAGAGCGTGAAATCGACGTCGAGCAGCACCGCGCGGAGCATCGTCCGAGGATACGTCGTGTACCCGTCGTCGCCGGGAGGCGGCCCCGAAAACCGCTACCCTTCGCGCCCCGGGGTGTGGCGCAGCCTGGTAGCGCGCTCCGTTCGGGTCGGAGAGGTCCCCAGTTCAAATCTGGGCACCCCGATCGGGCGTGGGGGAACCCGTGGTTCCCCCACGACCACGCCGTAGACTCGGTCCGGAATGGCGGGGCGCGACGAGATCGTCCGGCACGCGAACGAGCTCCTCGAGATCGAGCGCTTCCCCGAGTTCGCGCCGCAGGGGCTCCAGGTCGTCGGCTCCGCCGAGGTGACCTCGATCGCCTGCGGCGTCTCGTCGTCCCGCGAGCTCTTCGAGACGGCGGTCGAGCTCGGCGCCGAGCTCGTGCTCGTCCATCACGGCCTCTTCTGGCGGAACGAGCCGCTCGTCGTCGACGCGCGGCTGCGGGGACGGCTCGAGGCGCTCTTCCGCGGCAACGCGTCGCTCGTCGCCTACCACCTCGCGCTCGACGCGCACCCGACCCTCGGCAACAACGCACAGCTCGCACGGCGCATCGGCGCCGTGCCGACCGGGCCGTTCGGCGGGGTCGGGCAAGGCTGCACGATCGATCCGGTCTCCGTCGACGAGCTGTCGGCGCGCGTCGCCGAGGTGGTCGGCCGCGCGCCGCTCGTGCTCCGCGGGGACGAGCGGCCGATCGAGCGACTCGCCGTCTCCACCGGAGCTGCGGGGCACGACCTCGTCCTCGCCGCGCACGAGGGCTACGACGCGCTGCTCACGGGCGAGCCCGAGGAGCCGAGCGCCGCGACCGCCCGCGAGCTCGGGATCCACCTGCTCGCGGGCGGCCACCACGCGACGGAGCGCTTCGGCGTCCAGGCCCTCGCGGCGGAGCTCGCAGGGCGCTTCGGGCTCGACTGGCAGTTCGTCGAGGTCGAGAACCCGGTCTGAGGGCCCGCGGGTGCGGATTGCGGACCGCCAGGGCGACCGTCTATCCTGAGTGCACGATGAGCGTTTTCGGGAGGCGGGCCCGTTGACCCCCGCCGCGAACGAGGAGCGCACATGAAGCCCGCCTGCACGCAGTCGCGTCGGCGGGCTTTTTCGTGGCGCGAGGGAGGACACGGTCGATGGCGAATCACCTGACGCCCGACGAGCTCGCGAAGGAGCTCAACATGGACCGCGAGGCGGTCATCAGGCTCTGCATCGAGGAAGGAGTGCCGATCTACCAGGGAAAGATCGACAAGCATCTCTTCCAGGCCCAGCTGCAGGCCGTCGGAGCGTCGCAGGCGGCAGCGCACTAGCCGCCGAGCCACGTGAGCGTTCTCGAGGGGCCCGGGAGGGCCCCTCGTCACGTCGACGTCTACTTGCGCGCGGCCCTCCGCGCAGGGCGCTTCGTCGCGGACTGCTTCGGCGCGGCCTTCTTGGGACGCGCCGACGACGCCTTCGCGGCCGCAACGCTCGCCTTGAGCGCCTCGATCAGGTCGACTGCGGGCGCGGGCTCCTCGGCAGGCTCGGGAGCGGTGATCTCCTCGCCCGCCAGCTTCGCCTCGAGGAGCGTCCGCAGGTCGCGGCGGTAGTCGCTCGCGAGCTCGGACGGGTCGAAGTCCGCCGCGAGGCCCTGCACGATCTGACGTGCGAGGTCGAGCTCGTTGCCCTTCACCTCGGTCTCGGCCATCGCCTCGTCGATCTCCGCCTGCGAGTAGACGTCCTCGACGAGGTACATCGTCTCGAGCACGAGGCCGCTGCCACGCGTGCGGACGAGGCAGAGCGACTCGCGCCCGGAGCGCACGAAGCGGCCGATCGCGCCCACGCCGGCCTCCTCCATCGCCTCGAGCAGCAGCTTGTACGGCCTGCGCTGCGCCGGCGCGGCCCCCGGGACGAGGAAGTAGGTCCGGTCCATCCAGACGGGGTCGACGTCCGCAAGCGGCACGAAGCGCTCGATCGCGATCGTGCGCGAGTCGTCGTGGCGCTCGAGCGCCTCGAGCTCGGCCTCCTCGACGACGACGAACTGCCCCTTCGCGACCTCCCAGCCCTTCACGAGCTCGTCCGGCAGCACCTCCCGGTCGTGCTTCGGGCACCAGCGCTTCTGCCTGATCGGCGTCAGGCACTCGCGGTGCAGCAGGCGGAACGAGACGTCCGACTGCCGTGCGGCGGGCTTCGTCGCGGGCGCGAGCCCGACGGGGATGCTCACGAGGCCGAAGCTCAACGATCCGTTCCAGGTGACGCGCATGTTCCTCCCAGTCTATGGGGCGGAGGTCGGGATTCGGTGTCTGCGGGCCGTTCCCTCCGACTACTCTGCCCAGTAATGGCAGGAAATCGCACCATTGCACGGCTGTGGCGCGACGCCGTCGCACGCAACACCGGCACGGCCTACCTCGTCGACGAGGGTGAGACGTGGCGCGAGGTCACCTGGCCCGAAGCGGCCGAGCGCGTCGAGCTGCTCGCGAACGGCCTTCTCGCGCGCGGCGTGCGGAAGGGCGACGCGTTCGCGATCCTGGCGCGGAATTCGCTCGAATGGGCCCTGTTCGACTTCGCGCTCGCGCACGTCGGCGCGGTCGGCGCCGCGATCTACGCGAACTCGTCGGCCCACGACGTGCACTACGTCCTCGAGCACTCCGAGTCCGTCGGTGTGCTGTGCGAGGACGAGGCGCAGCGCTCGAAGGTCGAGGCCGGACGCGCCGATCTCCCCGGGCTGCGCCAGGTGCTCACGTGCGACGACCTCCCTGCGCTCGAGGACGAGGGCCGCGCCTACCGGGAGGCGCACCCGAATGCGCTCGCGGACGCCGTCGCCTCGATCGACGAGGAAGACCTCTTCACGTTCATCTACACGTCGGGCACGACGGGTCCGCCCAAGGGCTGCATGATCCGCCATCGCAACTACTACGCGATGGTCGCGACGGTCGACGAGCTGCCCGACCACAGCGCGCCGGGCGACGTGATGCTGCTCTACCTGCCGCTCGCGCACAACTTCGGCCGCCTGATGCACCTCTCCGGCCCGTACGTGGGCTACACGATCGCGTTCGTGGCCGACCCGCTCGACGTCGCACGGGCGCTGCCGCAGGTGCGGCCGACGATCCTCCCGAGCGTGCCGCGGGTCTACGAGAAGGTGCACACGGCCGTCACGTCGACCTTCGCGCAGGCGACGGGCGTCAAGCGCAAGCTCGTCGACTGGGCGCTCGCCGTCGGGTACCGGGAGAGCGCGCTCCGGCAGCAGGGCCGGCCGCTCCCGTTCGGGCTCGCGCTGCAGCATCGTCTCGCGGAGCGGCTCGTCTTCTCGAAGGTGAAGGAGCGCCTCGGCGGCCGCCTCCGGCGGCCGATCTCGGGCGGTGCCCCGCTCGCGAAGGAGATCGCCGAGCTCTTCGACGCGCTCGGGATCACGATCCTCGAGGGCTACGGCCTCACCGAATGCACGACGGCTGCCACGACGAACCGCCACGACCGCTACAGGTTCGGCACGGTCGGCCCGGCGCTGCCCGGCTTCGAGCTCCGCCTCGCCGAGGACGGCGAGCTCCTCATCCGGAGCGAGACGGTCTTCGCGGGGTACTACAAGGAGCCCGAGGCCACCGCCGCCGTCCTGAGCGACGACGGCTGGCTCGCGAGCGGTGACATCGCATCGATCGACGACGAGGGCTTCGTGACGATCACCGACCGCAAGAAGGACATCCTCGTCACCGCCGGCGGCAAGAACATCGCCCCGCAGAACCTCGAGAACGACCTCAAGACGTCGCCGTTCGTCTCACAGGCGATGGTCGTGGGCGACCGCCGGCCGTTCCCGGCGGCGCTCATCACGCTCGACGCGACGGAGATCGAGCGCTGGGCCGCCGAGCAGGGGATCGAGGGAGACATGGCGAGCCTGGCGCGCGATCCGAGGGTGACCGAGCTCGTCGCCGGCATCGTCGCCGACGTCAACCGCGAGCGCTCCCGCTACGAGCAGGTCAAGCGCTTCGCGATCCTGCCGCGGGACTTCGAGATGGAGCACGGCGAGGTGACTCCGACGCTCAAGCTGAAGCGCCGCGTCGTCCTCGACCACTTCGCCGACGAGGTCGACGCGCTGTACGACGGCACCGAGGCACCGGCCGGAAGGCCCTAGGGCGCCCGTCAGGCGGTCAGGTGACGCGCTTCGCGCCGACGTAGGTCGACGCGTACCAGGAGTCGGAGAGGCTCGAGATCTTGACGACGTCACCGGTGTGCGGCGCGTGGATGAACTGCCCGCCGCCGATGTACATGCCCATGTGCCCGAGGCCGTCGAAAAAGACGAGGTCACCGGGCGCCAGCTCGCTCCTCGAGACGGGGACGCCGACCGAGTTGTACTGCATCGCCGCGTTGTGGGGCAGCGAGATCCCGATCTGCGCATAGACGTACATCGTGAGACCGGAGCAGTCGAAGCCCGACGGACTGGCGCCGCCCCAGACATAGGGAACGCCGAGGTACTGCATCGCGATGCCGACGACGCCCCCGTACTTCGCCGGCGGCGCCGGCGTCGAGGAGGAGGACGCGAGCGCCGCGTCGCCCGGGTAGTCGCTCGTCGACCCGGACGAGAGCTCGAGCGCCTGCTGTCTGGCCGACTGCCGAGCGGCCGACTGCGCCTCGAGGCGGGCGCGTGCCTGCGCCTCGAGCTGTGCCTGGCGACGTCGTTCCGCAGCCTCCATGCGGACGATCTCGTCCTTGACGGACGCGAGCAGCCGCTGTCGCTCTCCGAGCTTCCCCTCGATCCAGCGCTTGCGGGACGCGCGCTCGGCGACCACCTGTGCCTGCCGCGCACGGTCGGTGCGCAGCTTCGCCCGCCGCGTCTGCACCTCGTTCCGGAACCGCCGGACGTCCGTCAGCACCTGCGCGTCCTGGCCCCCGACGCGCTGCGCCATGTCGAGGCGGTCAAGGAGGTCGTCGAGGCTCTTCGCGCCGAGGATCACCTCGACGGCGCCGCCCGAGTCACCGTTGATGTACAGGGCGCGGAGCCGCTTGGCGATGTGGGTCTGCGCGACGCCGAGGCTCGACCTGGCGATCACGAGGTGACGCCCGTTCGTCTTCAGGTCGGCGTCCAGCTGGTCGAGCTGGATGTTCGCGAGGTTGTAGGACTCGATCGCGTGCGAGAGGCTCGAGTCCAGCTCCCGGATCTGCCCCATGATCGCCTGTGCCTGCTGGCGCTTGGAGCTGATCGAGGGGTCGGCGGTCGCCGGTCCCGTGGCCACGACCAGGAACGCCGCGAGCGCCGCCAGCGGAAGGAGGAGGAGTGGAATCCGACGTCGCGAGAGGTGGGTCATGCCGCGTCTCTCTCGCCCGACGACGGGCCCGCCGATGGTGGGGTCACCGGCCACAAGTCGGGGAGCCTAGCAGCGCCACACGACGGCTGCACGGCCAACCGACGCGAAAATCTCTGCAAACAGCCCTGATTCGTCTGGTACGGTCCTTCGCCCTGTGCGGCGGAGTGCGCGATATCTCGTGCCGTGCGTCGCGGTCGCGCTCCTCGGCTGGACGTCCGGAGCGGCCCCCGGGGCGTCGCCCTCGGATGCCCGTCTCGCCTCGCTCGTCGCAGCCGAGCGCTCCGCACTCCTCGAGCTGTACGCAGCCGAGTCGTCGGTCGCCCGCGCGCGCAGCGAGGCCTCGCGGCTCGAGCGACGACGGCTCGCGCTCGAGGCGTCGCTCGAGCGTGCGCGGACGCACGCCGCGATCGTCCGCGCCTCGCTCGACGCCACGAACGCCAGGATCGCGACCCTCCTGCGTCGTCTCTACGCCGACGGCGAGGCCGAGCCCGTCGCCGTGCTGCTGGGCGCGCGGTCCTTCTCCGGGATGCTGGCCGGGATCGACGAGCTCGAACGTGCGACGGGGCGAAATCGCGACCTGGCGGCGCAGGCGAGGGGCTACGCGCGTCGGCTCCAGGAAAGGCTCGAGCGCCTCGCGCGTGCGCGAACGGAGCTCGGGCCCGCCGAGCGTCGCGCTCGCTCTGCGCTGGCGGCGAGCGCAGCTGCGGCGGACGCCCGTCGTCAGACGATCGTGCGGATCCGTGGGCACCGGCATCTGACCGAGGCGCGCATCGCGCAGCTCGAGGCGCGCGCGAGGGCGGCACAGCGCGCGTCGGTGAGGCTATCGCGGACCACGACTCCGCCCGCTGCGGCCGCCGAAGCCGCTCCGACGAGCGCGCGCGCGGCCACCGCCGACGCCGTGGGAGCCCGGACGCTCGTCGTCGATGCGGTCGCCTACCACCTTCCCGGGCGCACGGCGAGCGGCCTTCCGGTCGGCGTCGGCGTGATCGCCGTCGACCCGGCGGTCATCCCGCTCGGGACCCGCGTCTTCGTGCCCGGGTACGGCTCGGCGGTGGCGGCGGACGTCGGCTCCGCGATCCGGGGCGGGATCATCGACCTCTGGATGCCGAGCACCGCGGCCGCGCGGGCGTGGGGGCGGCGCACCGTCACGATCACCGTCTACCGTTAGACGCCGTGCGTCTCAGGCTCGCGCTCTGCACGGTCGCGATCGCGGCCACGGCGGTCGCCTCGCCGCTGGCCTCGTCGGGAGACCTCGCGTCACGTCTCCAGAGGAGTCTGCGCACGCCGTACGTCTCCCTCGCCGAGACCTCCGCGCTCGCCGTCGACACGCGCACCGGCACCGTCCTCTTCGGGCACAACGAGGACGTCCCGGTGCACCCGGCCTCGAACGAGAAGCTCCCGGTCTCGTGGGCCGCACTGACGCGTCTCGGGCCCGGCTACCGGTTCACGACGACCGTGCTCGGCACGGGCCAACGGGTCGGCTCGGTCTGGAAGGGCGACCTCTACCTCCGCGGCGACGGCGACCCCACGTTGACGACCGCCGACATCGGCCGTCTCGCCGCCTCGCTGCGTGCCTCGGGGATCAGGAGCGTCACCGGCCGCGTGCGCGGAGACGAGACCGCGTTCGACCGGCGGCGCGGTGGCGACGGGTGGAAGAAGTACTTCATCGGGGGCGAGACGCCACCGCTCTCGGCCCTCGTCGTCGACCGCGCGAAGGGCTGGCCGGCGCTCTCGCCGCCGCTGCTCGCGGCACGGGCGCTCCGTGACGCGCTCGTCGGGCACGGGATGGCGGTCACCGGACGCCCGGGCCTCGGGCGCGCTCCCGCGAGCGCGGTCGTCCTCGCAACGGACCGCTCGGCGAGCCTCTCGGTCATCGTCAGGACGATGAACCGCGACAGCGACAATTTCACGGCCGAGATGCTGCTCAAGCATCTCGGCACGCTCGACGGGCGGGTCGGGACGAGCGCGCGCGGCGCGGAGATGGTGATCGCGGAGATGACCGCGGCGCGCATCCCGACGTCGGGCGTACGGCTCGTCGACGGTTCCGGGCTCTCGTCGCTCGACCGCATCACGGCGGAGACGCTCGTCGCCGTCATCCGCGCCGGCCTCGAGAACCCCCGTATCCGGACGGCGTTCATCGGCTCCCTGGCGGTCGCGGGCCGCAGCGGGACGCTGCGGACGCGGCTCCCGACTCTCGCGGGCGTCGTGCGCGGCAAGACGGGGACGACGAACCTCGCCTGCTCACTCTCCGGGATCGTGAACGACTCGGTCGTGTTCGCCGTGCTGCAGAACGGCTCGCCGGTCGCCTTCTGGCCTGCGCGCACCGCTCAGGACCGCTTCGTGACGGCCCTGGCGCGCTCGGTCGCGCAGGCAGGCTAGTCCGCGAGCAGCGCGACGAAGGCCGCCTCGTCGAGGATCGGGACGCCCGCCTGCTGCGCCTTCGCGACCTTCGAGCCGGGGCTGTCGCCCACGACGACGCCCGCGGTCTTCTTCGAGACCGAGTCCGAGACCTTGGCGCCGAGCGCCTCGAGCGCGGCCTTCGCCTCGTCGCGCGTGAAGCCCTCGAGCGTGCCCGTGATCACGTACTGCCGCCCGGTGAGCCTCCCCTCCACCGGACGCTCGGCCTCCCCCGCGGTCATCGTCAGGCCGAGGCTCTCGAGCTCGCGAACGAGCGCGACGTTCTCGTCCTCGGCGAACCATTCGGCAACGAGCTCGGCGCGGTCGGGGCCGATGCCCTCGGTCCGCTCGAGGTCCTCCTGGCTCGCCGCGACGAGCGCGTCGACGCTCCCGAAGTGGCGCGCCAGGTTCCGGGCGAGTACCCAGCCGATCTTCGGGATGTTGAGCCCGAACAGGACGCGTGAGAACGGCTGCGACTTCGACGCCTCGATCGACGACACCGCGCGCGTCGCCGAGACCTCCCCGTATCCGTCGAGAGCGGCGAGCTGGTCGGTCGTCAGCCGGTAGAGGTCGGGCATCGAGCGGAGGAGCCCCTCGTCCCAGAGGCGGCGCACGAACTGCTCTCCGACCCCCTCGATGTCCATCGCAGCGCTGACCCAGTGGATCAGGGTCTCGAGCCCGCGCGAGGGGCACGCCCGGTTGGGACACCGGTGCATGACCTCGCCCTCGGGCTTCACCACCTCCACGCCGCAGAGCGGGCAGTGGCTCGGCATTCGGAACGGCGTCGTGCCCTTCGCGTGCTCGCCCGCCGGCCCCACCACCTGCGGGATCACGTCTCCCGCGCGCTGGACGATCACGAGGTCGCCCTCGCGGATGTCCTTCCGGTTGATGTCCTCCTCGTTGTGGAGCGTCGCGTTCGAGACGGTGACGCCGCCGACGTGCACCGGCTCGAGCTCCGCCCACGGGTTGAGGGCGCCCGTGCGGCCGACGCGGATGTGGATCTTGTTCAGCTTCGTGATCGCCGTCGAGGGCGCCCACTTGTACGCGCGCGCCCACCGCGGCCGCCCGTGCAGCGCCCCGATGCGCCGCTGCTGGTCGAGGTCGTCCACCTTGATCACGACGCCGTCGATCTCGTAGTCGAGATCGGCTCGCCGCGCCTCCCACGCCCCGCAGGCCGCCGCGACCTCCTCGATCGTCTCGACGCGCTCGGACAACGGGTTCGTGCGGAATCCGTGGTCGCGCAGCCACGCGAGCATCTCCCACTGCGTCGCAGGGAAGTCGCCCTCGCGCGCGCCGAAGCCGTAGACCCAGAGGGAGAGCGGTCGCTCCGCCGTGATGCGCGGATCGAGCTGCCGCAGCGACCCGGCGGCCGCGTTGCGCGGGTTCGGCGCGGGCTTCTTCCCCGCGGCGACCTGCGCCTCGTTGAACCGCGCGAAGCCGGAGAGCGGGAAGTAGATCTCGCCGCGCACCTCCAGCAGGGGCGGCGGCGCCCCCTCGGAGCGGATCCGCAGCGGCACGGCCTCGACGGTCCGCAGGTTCTGCGTCACGTCCTCCCCGCGCGTCCCGTCGCCGCGGGTCGCGCCGCGGACGAACCTGCCGTCCTCGTAGAGCAGCGAGACCGCGGAGCCGTCGATCTTCGGTTCCACCACGTACGCGACGGGCTCGTCGGTCCCGAGCCGCTTCCGGACGTCGGCGGCCCATTTCTCGAGCGCCTCACCGGTCGTGACCTTCTCGAGCGAGCCCATCGGCAGCAGGTGCTCGACCTTCGTGAACCCGGCCGCGGGGGCGCCGCCGACGCGCTGCGTCGGCGAATCGGCGGTCACGAGCTCGGGGTGGTCGGCCTCGAGCGCCTTCAGCTCGTCGAAGAGGGTGTCGAAGGCGCTGTCCGGGATCTCCGGGTCGTCGAGGACGTGGTAGCGGTAGTTGTGGTGCTCGACGATGCGACGCAGCTCGGCGACGCGCTCGGCGGCCGCCTCAGAGCGCGGCATGCAGCTCCTCCGCCGTGTGGACGAGGGCGTCGGGCTCCTCGTGCTGCAGGCGCTGGTCCGGATGGATCCCACCCCAGCCGACGGCGACCGCGTGGACGCCGGCCGCCTTCGCCGCCCGGACGTCGAAGGGCGAGTCGCCCACGTACGCCGCATCCGCCGCGTCCGCGCCGAGCCGCCGGAGTGCCTCGAGCACGGGATCCGGGTCCGGCTTGTGCCGCTCCGTGTCCTCTGCGCCGATCACGACGTCCATCAGCTCGCGCAGGACGGGGAAGCGGTCGAGCGCGAGGTCGACGGTGCGCAGCCGCTTGGCGGTGACGATCCCCAGCCGCCGACCCTCGGCGCGGAGGACCGGTAGGAGCGAGAGGACGCCGGGAAACGCCTCGAGCTGCGCGTGCAACGGCTCGTTGTGCGCGCGGTAGACCTCGACGAGCTCGTCGACGCGGTCCGGATCGAGGTCGCGCATCTGCGCGATCAGCCCCGGCCCTCCGATCGCCGCCCGCACCAGCTCCTCGTCCGGCTCGCGGCCGAGGACGGTCACCGACGCATGCCGCATCGACGCGAGAATGATCGGCCCCGAGTCGATCAGCGTGCCGTCGAGGTCGAACAGGACGACGGATCTCCGCATGCCGGCGATCGTAGCCAGGGGACTGGCACCGGAGGTGCCTGTCCCCAGCGACGCTTGCGGCGGTCCCGAGGCGCCGCTGGTGTCAGGCACCCTGCGGGTGCCGGACCCCGTACTCGACCCGCTCGAGATAGAGCCCCCAGGGAGGCGCCGTCGGGCCGGCCTCCGATCGGGGCCGACCTCGGAGCAACGCGCGGAAGGCATCGGGATCGCGCTCCAGCATCGTCCCGACGAGCGTCCGCACCATGTGGCGGAGGAACGAGTTCGCGGTCACGGTGAAGTGCAGCTCGTCGCCCACGCGCCGCCAGTCCGCCGCGCGGATCTCGCGGCGGAACACCTCGTGCTGCGTCTCGGTCGGGGTGAAGGCCGTGAAGTCGTGCTCGCCGACCACGGCTGCCGCGCACGCCGCGAGAGCGTCGTCGTCGACAGGGCGCGGCCACCAGAGCGCGCGCCGCGCGCGGAGCGGCGCGCGCTCGCGCCGAGCGAGGACGACGTAGCGGTAGGAGCGTGCGGTCGCCGAGAAGCGCGCATGGAATCCCTCCGGAGCCTCCTCGGCCGCGACGACGGCCACGTCGTGCGGCAGCGCGGTGTTGAGCGCCTCGGCCAGCCGCTCGGCCGGCGGCCCGCCATCGACGTCGAGGCTCGCGATCTGGCCCGTGGCGTGGACGCCGGCGTCGGTCCGTCCCGCCACGGCGAGCCCGCTCCATCCCGGCACCACCGCATCGAGGGCGTCGCGCAGCGCCCCCTCGACGGTCCGCTCACCCGGCTGCCGCGCCCAGCCCCGGAATCCCGTCCCGTCGTACTCGAGCGTCAGTCGCAGCGTCCGCACGCCGTTGCTTGTAACACAGTGTCACTTGCGCGGTTCGACCTCGAGCAGGAGGCCGTCGATCGCGGTGACGACGACCTCGTCGCCCGGCAGCAGGTCGACGGAGGCACGGGCCTGCCAGACCTCACCGTCGAGCTTCACCTGCCCCTGCGGCGCGAGCGCACGAACGACGACGGCAGTGCGGCCCACGAGCGTCTCCGCTCCGACGGTCGCACGCCGCCGCTTCGACCAGCGGACGAAGAACGCGGTCTCCGCGACGTCGATCGCCGCGGCCGTCACGACCGCGATCCAGCCCCACGGCGCGGGGAGCACCGTCAGAGCCAGCGCGATCGCGATGATCGTGAGCACGCCTGGAGCCTACGGGTGAGCCGCTGGTGTCCGACTCGAAGTCGGACACCAGCCTACAGCCCGCTACGCGGCCGGATCGAAGTCGACGAGCTCGAGCAGCGCCATGCTCGCCGCGTCGCCCTGCCGCGGGCCGAGCTTGACCACGCGCGTGTAGCCGCCGTTCCGCTCGGCGAACCGCGGCGCCACGTCGGAGAAGAGCTTGTGGACGACGTCGTTCGACCGCAGCTCGGCCATCGCCAGGCGCCGCGCGTGGAGGTCGCCCCGCTTGCCGAGCGTGATCATCTTCTCCGCGAACGGCTTGACCGCCTTGGCCTTCGCCTCGGTCGTCTCGATCCGGCCGTGCGTGATCAGCGCACCGGCGAGGTTCGAGTACAGCGCCTTGCGGTGCGCCGAGTCGCGGCCGAGCTTCTTGCCTGCCTTCGCGTGCCTCATCGCTACTGCGGAAGGTCCTCGCCCTTGAGCGTCAGGCCGTGCGCGGCCAGGGTCTCGCGCACCTCCTCGATCGACTTGCGGCCGAAGTTCGGGATCGCAGCGAGCTCGTTCTCCGACTTCGACGTCAGGTCGCCGATCGTCTCGATCCCGACGCGCTTCAGGCAGTTGTACGAGCGGACGCCGAGCTCGAGCTCCTCGATCGGGAAGTTCTCCATCCCGTGCGAGGTGGTCTGCACCTCGGCCTCGGCGGCGGCGACGTCGCCGGCGCCTTCGATGCGCTCGAGGTCGGTGAAGATCATCAGCTGCCGGATGAGGATCTCGGCCGCCTGGGCGATCGACTCCTTCGGCTCGATCGAGCCGTCGGTCGTCACCTCGAGCACGAGCTTGTCGTAGTCGGTGCGCTGGCCGACGCGCGCGGCGTCCACCTCGTAGGAGACGCGCCTCACGGGCGAGAAGATCGAGTCGATCGGGATCACGCCGATCGTCGTCTCCGGGCCGCGGTTCTGGTCGGCCGGGACGTAGCCGCGGCCACGGCCGATCGTGAGCGTCATCTCGAGCTTGCCCTTGTCCGCCAGGTGCGCGAGCTCCAGCTCGGGGTTCAGGATCTCGAGGTCCGCCGGCGCCTCGATGTCGGCGGCCGTGACCGGTCCCGCACCCTTCTTCGAGAGGTGCACCTCGATCTCGGGCGACTCGCCGTGGAGCCGGCAGACGAGCTCCTTCAGGTTGAGAATGATGTCGGTGACGTCCTCGCGCACGCCCGGCAGCGTCGTGAACTCGTGGGCGACGCCCTCGATCTTCACGGCGGTCACGGCCGCGCCCTCGAGCGAGGAGAGCAGCACGCGCCGGAGCGAGTTGCCGAACGTGTAGCCGAAGCCGCGGTCGAGCGGCTCGATCGTGAACCGGCCGGAGCGCTCGTCGGCGTCCTCGGACACGATCCTCGGCGTCTGGAAGTCCATCAGGGAAGCACGGGTGGCCATGTGATCCTTTCGGGCGGTTCGAAACGGGGCGATTCGGGCGAAGTGCCGGCGGAGCCCGCCGTTACTTCGAGTAGAGCTCGACGATCAGGGATTCCTGGACCGGCGTGTCGATCTCGGCACGCTCGGGCCACTTGAGCACCTTGCCGGTGAGCCCGTCGTGGTCGGCCTGCAGCCAGGGAGTCACGACGGCCGTGAGATCCGTTGCGTCGCGGACGATCGTCTCGGCGGGGCTGCCCGGCTTGAGCGAGATGACGTCGTCGGGGCGGACGCCGAAGCTCGGGATGTTGACGCGGCGGCCGTTCACGAGGAAGTGGCCGTGGCGCACGAGCTGCCTGGCCTGCGCCCGGGAGCCGGCGAAGCCGAGCCGGTAGACGACGTTGTCGAGACGGGTCTCGAGCATCCGCAGCAGGTTCTCGCCGGTCGGGCCGGTGCGGCGGGACGCCTTCTGGTACGTGTTGCGGAACTGCTTCTCGAGCAGGCCGTAGTACCGGCGCGCCTTCTGCTTCTCGCGCAGCTGCAGCAGGTACTCGCTCTGCTTGATGCGACCGCGGCCGTGCTCGCCCGGCGGGTACGAGCGGCGCTCGATCGCGCACTTCTCGGTGAGGCAGCGCTCCCCCTTGAGGAACAGCTTGATGCCCTCGCGCCGGCACTGGCGGCACTTCGCTCCGATGTCGCGCGCCACTAGCCTCTCCGCCTCTTCTTCGGGCGAACGCCGTTGTGGGCCTGCGGGGAGACGTCCTTGACGCCCAGGATCTCGAGCCCGGCTGCCTGGAGCGACCGGATCGCCGTCTCGCGGCCGGAGCCGGGGCCCTTGACGAAGACCTCGACCTTCTGCAGGCCGTGCTCCATGCCCTTGCGCGCGGCGTTGTCCGCGGTGACCTGGGCGGCGAACGGCGTCGACTTGCGCGAGCCCTTGAAGCCGGCCGAGCCCGCCGACTCCCAGGCGATCACGTTCCCCTCCTTGTCGGTCAAGGAGACGATCGTGTTGTTGAACGAGGTCTTGATGTGCGCCTGGCCGATCGCGATGTTCTTGCGGACGCGACGGCGCGTGCGGCCGCGCGTGGCTGCTTTGCGAGGAGGTGCCATCACTTCGCCTTCTTGCCGCGGCCGACGGTCTTCTTCGGGCCCTTGCGCGTCCGTGCGTTCGTCTTCGTGCGCTGGCCGTGCACCGGGAGGTTGCGCCGGTGGCGGAGCCCGCGGTAGGAGCCGATCTCGGAGAGGCGCTTGATCGCCTGGGTGCGCTCCCGTCGCAGGTCGCCCTCGACCTCGAGATTCGTGTCGATGTAGGTGCGGAGCTTCGTCACCTCGTCGTCGGTCAGGTCCTTGACCTTCTCGTCGGGATCGAGGCCGAGCTCCTTGCACACCTTCTGCGCGGTCGACTGGCCGATCCCGTAGATGTACGTCAGGCCGATCTCGAGCCGCTTCTGGTTCGGAAGGTTGACGCCGGCGATTCGTGCCATGTGACCCTCAGCCCTGCCTTTGCTTGTGACGGGGGTTCGTGCAGATGACCATGGTGCGCCCGTGCCGCTTGATGACGCGGCATCGCTCGCACATGGGCTTCACGGACGGACGGACTTTCAAAAGCTGCTCCCGGGTCGTCGGCTACTTGAGACGGAAGGTGATGCGGCCACGCGTGAGGTCGTACGGGGACAGCTCGACCTTCACGCGGTCACCCGGAAGGATCCGGATGTAGTGCTTGCGCATCTTCCCGGAGATCTTCGCGAGCACGGACTGGCCGCCCTCGAGCTCGACGCGGAACATCGTGCTCGGCAGGGCCTCGACCACCTCGCCCTCGACCTCGATCTTCTCTTCCTTGACTGCCAACCGACTCCTCGCAGGGGTTACGCCCTGCCTTCGCGGGTGTTCATGATGAGATCCGCGCGCACCCGAAGGCATCGGCGCGGGCTGAGAGTGTAGCAAAGCGCACCGCGAACCGGCTCCCTACGCGCTCCTCGGAGTCTCCCGTTCCTCCGTCTCTATCACGCCCCGGAGCTGCAGCTGCAGGCTCATCTGCGTCCGGTTGGAGACACCCAGCTTACGGTAGATGTTGGACAGGTGGAATCTGACGGTCTGCTCCGAGACGCCGAGCTGCTTCGCGATCGACGAGTTCGTTGCACCCTCTCCCGCGAGCGCTGCGATCTCACGTTCCCCCGAGGTGAGCGGCGCCGCCATCCGTCGCTGCGCGGGCCGGTGCTCCGACTGTGCAAAGAAGATCGAGCGCGTGACCACCTGCCGTACCGCTGCAACGATGTCGTCGGGATGCCCTGATCGCTCGACGAAGGCGGCCGCGCCCTCCGCGAGCGCGGTCTCGGGGTCACCCTCACCGGGCGCGTTGCAGACGACCACCTGCAGACCCGGGGACGCCGCGAGAACGCCGCGAAGGCATGCCAGACCCTCACCGCGGAGCGGGAGACCGAGCAGGAGGACGTCGACGCCGGCCTCCGTCACGAAGGCGACAGCCTCGGCACCCGAACGCAGAATGGCAAGCACCGAGAAGCCGCGCGTGGAGAGACGGGCTGCGAACGCCTGGGACACGAGCGGCTGGAGGTCGACGACCACCACCCGGGCCAGGCTCGCGCCGTGTATCACGTCCTGCCTCCAGGTCCGTCAACCACCTGCACCGAGCCCTCCCCCGTGTCCAGCCGACCGTCAGTCCCTGATGTCGTATCATCTGTCACCAGATCTTTACAACCCCGTCCGAGTGCGATAGCGTCCTACGAAGGGGAAGGGGAGGTTCGGGGGAGGGACGCACAGGATGTCGGTGCTGCGGCGCACCGCGATCGTGTTGGATCGGTATCCCGTTTGGCTCGACGCGATCGAGTTCGTCGTTGCGGGCGAGGGCTTCGAACGCACGGAGGTCACAACGGATCCCGATGTCGCGCTCGGGCTCGTCGAGACGTTGCAGCCGGAGTTGCACATCGTCGGTACCGAAGCGTTCTCGGTGGAGATCGAGGCGCTCGCACACATTCGGCGAGTCCGTGAGCGCGCACAGCACCTCAACGTGATCGTGCTTTCTCCCAACGCCGAGCCTGGCCGCGTCAACGCGATCCTCGCCGCCGGGGCATTCGCGTACGTGCTGAAGAGTGCCGAGGCCGATGATCTCGCGGCGGCCATTCGGCAGACGTCCGCGCACACGCTGCATCTTCCGACACTTCCGACGGCCGGCAACAGCCAGGCCGCGAGCACCGTCGCAGCCGGCTTGACGCCACGGGAGCTCGAGGTGCTGCAACTCGTCGCCGAGGGCCACTCGAACGCCCAGCTCGCGCGTCTCCTCTGGGTGACGGAGCAGACGGTCAAGTTCCACCTCTCGAACATCTATCGGAAGCTCGAGATCGCGAATCGCACGGAAGCGAGTCGCTGGGCGCAGACTCACGGGCTGATCCGCTCGGTCGCCTGACACTCCCGCTCGCGATTCAACGCGTCGGCAAGGCGACCACAACAGGCGCCGAGCCGGCCTCTGCCGGGTGGCTCTCGTGGTGCTCGTCCAACGAGAGGTGCAGCGCCTCGACCAGGCGCACGAGACGCCCGGCCTCCTCGACCTCGGCGTCGTCCTTCTGCCCGGGCGCGAACGTCAGGAAGCTCGCGCAGGCGAGCTCGAGCGACCTGTCCTTGCCGAGCCGGGGGACGAGGACCGTGCCGTCGGCCCGGTGGATCTCGAGCGCGCGGTCGCCGCGCCCGCTCTCGACGACGGCCGTCCTCTCCGCGCCGACCGCGACGAGGCGGTAGGAGCTTGCGTGACCGAGCCACGAGAGCCTTATCTGCGCCGAAATGCCTGTTGCGAACCGCATGGAGAGGTGGGCGACGTCGACCACTCCCCTCACGACGTAGGACTCTCCGCGCACGTTCACCTCGACGGCCTCGTCCCCCAGCAGATGGCTCACGAGGGCGAGTTGCTCCGGCCCCAGACGACTGAGGACGTCGCTTGCCGTTCCGCGCGACGACGGATCCCGGTGCACGACGTCGAGGTAGTACAGCTCTCCGAGCTCACCGTCGACGAGCAGCTGGCGTAGCTTGATCATCGCCGGGGAGAAGGGGAACCCGTGTGCGAGCGCCAGTCGGAGTCGCCGCCGTCGTGCGAGAGCCACGAGCTCCTGAGCCTCCCCGCGACTCGAGGCCAGGGGCGACGAGAGGAGCAGGTGTTTGTCCGCGCCGAGGACCGCACGCGCAAGCTCGGTTCGGTCGCTGGACGGCATGCCGCCGAGGATGACCGCATCGAGTGCCTCGTCTCCGAGTGCCGCATCGAGCGTCGGCGCGATCCGGCCGCTGCCGAGGAGCGCCCTCACCATCTCCATGTGGCCCGCCGGATCGTGGACCCAGCACAGCTCCGCCTGAGGCACCTCTGCAAGGAGCCCTGCGACTTCGACGGCCCACGAGGCGGGGCCGACGACACCCACGGTGACAGGCGTTCTCACCCGTCTCCGGGAACCGAGCAGCGATTCCGCCCCGGCCCGTCGTCTCGGCGATCCGGCGAGGCCTGCACGCGTACGATCGTAGAAGGCCTCTCGCTCCCGTCCTACACGACGATCGGGTAGGACGCCCCAGCTCGAGGCCGACCTACCCGGACCTCCGGTGCTGCGCCCCCGAACGACGCTCCAAACCAGCCTGGAGCCGGCTCGGAGCCCCGTCACGCGGTCGTTTCCGCTGCACAGACGACGAGGGATTCGACCGTGGATCGGCACCGAAACCACTCGATCGGGTAGGGCGAGTGCCACAAAATCCTGCACTTCCGAGGCGTAGAACTCAACAGAAGGGCGTTCCTACGATCCTGCGGTGTCGAAGGCACAGAGGCCTGACGTCTCGCGCGCCGCAGACGGCGAGCGGGAGGAACGCATACCCGACGCGGGCTTCGACGGCGTCACGTTCGCCGGCAGCAACGGCGGCCGGTCCACGGTGCCGAGCGTCACCGTCGTCGTACCGACCCGAAACGAGGCCGGGAACGTCGAGGTTCTCGCCGAGCGCCTCGAGCAGGTGCTTCCGAGCGACGCCGAGATCCTCTTCGTAGACGACTCGAACGACGACACGCCGGCCGCGATCGAACGCGCACGCCGACGACTCGACATCCCGGTGAGGCTGATCCACCGGCCGCCGGAGGAGCGGCAGGGTGGATTGAGCGGTGCAGTCGTGGCAGGGATCGATGACAGTCGGGCGACCTGGATCTGCGTCATGGACGCGGACCTCCAACACCCGCCCGAGCTGCTGCCCGAGCTCCTCGCGCGGGCCGAGAGGGGCGACGTGGACCTCGTCGTCGCGAGTCGGTACGTGGCGAGCGGCTCGAGCAACTTCGCGGCGCTACGCGGGCTGGCGTCGAAGGTCTCGACCGTGGGTGCGCGGGTCCTGTTCCCACGCCGTCTGCGCTCGGTCACGGACCCGATGAGCGGCTTCTTCCTCGTCCGGCGGAGGGCGGTCGACACGGCATCGCTGCAGCCGCGAGGCTTCAAGATCCTGCTCGAGATCCTGGCCCGGACGGCGCGACTCCGCGTGACCGAGGTGCCGTTCTCCTTCGGCGAGCGCCACGCCGGCGAGAGCAAGGCCTCGCTCTCCGAGGGGATGGCCTACCTGGGGCAGCTCGCGGCACTGCGCTTCGGCGCCATGCCACGGCTCTTCACCAGGTTCGGGCTCGTCGGAGCTTCCGGGCTCCTCGTGAACATGGCGCTGTTTGCAGCGTTCCTCGCGCTGGGCGTCCATTACGTGCCCGCTGCCCTCCTCGCCACGCAGGGGTCGACGGTCTGGCTCTTCCTCCTGACCGATCGGTGGGTCTTCAGGAACCGGGAGCTCGCCCGCTCGACGGCGTCCCGCTTCGTCCTGTACTTCCTGATGAACAACCTCTCCTTGCTCGTCAGGGTCCCGTTGCTCCTCGGGCTCGTCGACGTGCTCAACCTCGACCCGCTGCTCGGCAACTTCGTCTCGCTCGTGGCCCTGACGCTCGCTCGCTTTGTCGTCGCCGACTCGTGGATCTGGAAGGCGGGCCGCCGTGAGGCAGACGGCCGAGCGACGCTCGCGTTGTACGACGTCCACGGGCTGGTCGGTGTCGAGTCCGACGTGGCGCTCCCCGAGCTCGAGCGCTTCTCTGTTCCGGCCCTCGGACGTCCTGCGCAGATCCGCGTGCGCACCGGCGCCCTGAGTCGGAAACAGAGCGGGCTGGTCGAGCTCCTGGCTTCGACCGGACGTCACATTCGCTACGACGAGGGCCTCGGGCAGTTCGGCTTCACGGTCGACATCGTCGGGGGAAGGCGCACGACGGTCATTGCGTCGCCGCTCCTGCGTGTCTCGCCACACGTGCTCTACACCAACGTCGTCGAGCCGATCCTCCGCTGGACGTTCGTGCGCAAGGGCTATGCGCTCGTCCACGCGGCCTGCCTCTCGTTCGACGGCGAGGCGGTGCTCGTCACCGCGAGAACCGACACCGGGAAGACGACCACGATCCTGAAGACGCTCGACGCCTGCGACTGCGCGTTCCTCTCCGACGACCTGACCCTGCTCACGCCGGAGGGCCTGGTCCTCACGTACCCGAAGCCCCTGACGGTGAGCCGGCACACGGTCGCCGCTGTGCGAGCGCCGACGCTCTCTTGGCGGCAGCGCCTCGGCTTGCCCCTCCAGAGCAGGATCCACTCGCGATCCGGCCGGCAGTTCGCCTTCTTGCTCACCAAGACCCGGCTGCCCGTCGCGACGATCAACGCCATCGTCCAGCTGCTCGTCCCGCCGCCCAAGTACCACGTCGATCGCCTCGTCCCGCACGTCGAGTTCGCGACCCAGGCCCGCGTGCGGCACCTGGTCATCATCGAGAGAGGCTCCGACACCGTCACCTCCCTCACCGGCCCGCACGCGGTGAGCGAGCTCCTACGGAATTGCGAAGACGCCTACGGCTTCCCGCCCTACGCGGAGATCGCGGCGTTTCTGCACGGCAACGGCGATGAGGACCTTCACGCCGCCGAGCAGGCGATCGTCACGTCCGCACTCGCGGAGACTTCGGCGACGCTCGTTCGCAGTCAGACGATGGAGTGGTGGCGCCACCTCGTCTCCACACTCGGCGCCCGCACGGCGGCGTCCGATCCCTCGCCGCAGCAGGAGGTCATAGGCGCTGCTGTCAGCCTGTCCGTCGCCCCTGAATGAGCGAGGCGCGCGCGGCGGCAGAGCAGGCCGCGCTCACGTCGTCGCGTCACCTTCTCCGCGTCCCACGCGCCTTCGCGACGGTGCGCGCCCGGCGGCGAGCGAATGTCCTCGTCCTGCCGGCGATTCTCGCCATGGGCAGCTTCGTGCGTCTGTGGGAGCTCAACCGGTACGGCTTCAACAGCGACGAGGCCGTCTACGCGGGTCAGGCGGCGTCCCTGGCCGGACATCCGGTGCTCTCCGAGTTCTTCCCGACGTTCCGCTCGCACCCGCTCCTCTTCCAGTCGGTGCTCTCGATCGGCTTCCACTTCGGTGGCTACGACCTCTTCGGCCGCGTCGTGACAGCCGCCATCGGGGTCGCGACGATCTACCTGACCTACCGAATCGGGGCGCTCCTCTACGGCACCCGAGTCGGCTGGATCGCGGCGGGCTTCCTCGCCGTCATGCCCTACCACGTCCTCGTCACGCGTCAGGTCCTGCTGGACGGGCCGATGGTCTTCTGCTCGACGCTCGCCCTGTATCTGGTCGTCCGGTTCTCCGTCTCCGGACGTCCGCTCTGGCTGTACTCCGCCGGGGCAGCGATGGGACTGACCGTGCTGGGAAAGGAAACCGGCATCCTCCTGGTCGGGTCCATCTACGCGTTCCTCGCTCTCTCACCCGAGATCCGGGTGCGGTTCCGCGACATCCTCCTCGGGCTGGTCGCGATGGGTGGCGTCGCGATTCTCTTCCCGCTGTCGATGACGTTCGCGGGCCGGTCGGAGACCGGTGGCCAGTATCTGGCGTGGCAACTCTTCCGCCGACCGAACCACAGCTTGACGTTCTATCCGACGGAGGTCACGGAGGCGATGGGATACCTCGTCGTGGCCGCGGCCGTCGTCGGACTGTGGCTGCTCCGCCGAGATCGTTCGTGGCGCGAGCGCCTTCTCGTCTCCTGGATCGTCGTGCCGGCGATCTTCTTCGAACTCTGGCCGGTCAAGGGCTTCCAGTACCTCCTTCCCGCTGCGCCGGCCGTCGCCGTCCTCGCGGCCCGAACCTTCGTGCGGGCGCTTGGCGGGCGCCGCTTCAACGTCGCGGGCCGGCGGCTGACGGGGGATGCGATCGGCATCGCAGCGGCGGGTGTCGCGGCGCTCTCGCTGTTCGTCGTGACCTGGGCGCGCATCCAGCCCGCGACCACGGACACGTTCCTCGCCGGCTCCGGAGGCGTGCCGGGTGGGCGCGAGGCCGGGTTGTGGATCAGCAGGAACGTTCCCGCGGGGGCGCAGTTCATGACGATCGGCCCTTCGATGGCCAACATCATCCAGTACTACGGCCACCGAACGGCGTACGGCCTCTCCGTCAGCACGAACCCGCTGCGGCGGAATCCTGCGTACAAGCCGATCACGAACCCGGATCTCGCGATTCGCGACAACGAGCTGCAGTACCTCGTGTGGGACTCGTTCTCGGCGGCGCGCTCGTCGTTCTTCTCCGGCAAGTTGCTTCGGTACGCCGACCGGTACAACGGGCGCGTCATTCACTCGGAGACCGCCCCCGCACGTACGGCCGGCGGCAGGACTGCGCGGAAGCCGCTGATCGTCGTGTACCAGGTGCGCCCGATCCTGGCCTCGCCTGCGGGGGACGAGGATGACTAGGTCGCCTCTTGCGGGCGTCCTCGCCGCAGCAGCGGTCGCCGCCCTGCTCGGCGCGAGCGCAGCCGACGCAGCGAGCGGAGAGCCACGCGCGCGGACACCGGTCGATCGGTTCGTCTTCCTGATGCAGGAGAACCACTCCTTCGACAACTACTTCGGGACGTACCCCGGTGCCGACGGGCCTCCGAAGGGCACGTGCATGCCGTGGAACCCGAAGAATCCGAAGCTCGGCTGCGTGAAGCCGTTCTGGATCGGGGGTCACCAGGTGGTCGACCTCGACCACCGGGTCCAGACCCACGAGGCGCAGTTCGACCGGGGACGCATGGACGGCTTCGTCCACGTCTTCGCCGACCGGGGCCCGCTCGCACGCACGGCCATGGGCTTCTACGACGATCGTGATCTGCCCTACTACTGGAACATCGCCGACCAGTACGTCCTGTTCGACCGCTTCTTCTCCTCCGCCGCGGGCGGCAGTGTTCGCAACCACCTGTACGCGGTGGCCGCCGCGCCCGGGCGGACCGACGACCGCGAGCGGATCCCCGCGAACGGCTGGGGGAACCTGCCGACGATCTTCGATCGTCTCGAGGCCAAGGGGATCAGCTGGAAGTTCTACATCCAGAACTACGACCCACGGAACAACTACCGCACTCCCGCGACGGGCGACCGCGGCGCGCAGTTCATCTGGGCGCCCATACTCGCCTACAACCGGTTCCTCGACAACCCGAAGCTGTTCTCGAAGATCGTCGACCTGAACCAGTACTTCGACGACCTCGCGCGTGGCACCCTTCCCGCGGTCTCGTTCATCGTCCCGTCGGGGGCGAGCGAGCATCCGCCGGGCTCGATCCAGGCGGGAGAGCGCTTCGTCCGCACGCTGATCAACGCCCTCATGGCAAGCGATGAATGGCGGCGCTCCGCGTTCCTCTGGACGTACGACGACTGGGGCGGCTGGTACGACCACGTGCCGCCCCCTCGCGTCGACCGGTACGGCTACGGGTTCAGGGTGCCCGCGTTGCTCGTCAGCCCGTACGCGCGGCGCGGCCACGTCGACAGCACGGTGCTCGACTTCACATCGATCCTGAAGTTCGTCGAGTACAACTGGGGCCTGGCGCCCCTGGCCGCGCGCGACGCGAAGGCGAACAACCTCCTCACGGCCTTCGACTTCCGGAAGCCCCCGCGTCCTCCCCGGTTCCTGTCGCGCGAGCGCATTCGCGCGGAGTTGCCCGAGGCGCGCGTCGTCCCTGTCTACGCCGCCTACTCGCTCGCAATCGTCTTCACGGCGTCGCTCATCGTTCTCGCGAACGTTCGGCAACGGCGGGGGCAGAGACTCGAGGCGGAGGCGAGCGGAGATCGACGCTCCGGAGCCGAGGAATGACACTCGCTCCCCGCGTGATCGGCACTGTCGTAGCGCTTCTCGTGATCGGAGGCGCCGCGTCGGCGCCCGCTCTCGGCGCACCGCCCTCGACGAGCGTGCTCGAGGTTCGAACCGTGCCACCGCTCTCGGGAATGAGATTCACGCTCGACGGCAGGCGATTCACGACGCGTGGCGGCGGCGTGGCGCGAATCACCTATTCGGGCGGATCGCCGCTGCGCGACCGACTTCACGGCGTCGCCACGGTGACTCGTCCGGGCGTACGTGCCTCGCTCGCGCGTTGGTACGGAGACCTGGATCGGCCACGCCAAACGCGGCTGATCGCGGCGCTGAACGTCGATTATGCGATCGACTTCACGTTCGAGAACCTCCACGGCCAGCGGATCGACCCCACTCGTGTCGAGTTCCTCAGCCTGCGAAGCAGCCCCGGTGTCATCACGGAGGCGCAGGCCGCCTCGGTGAGTGGCCCTCTCTGGCTACAAGGGGTCCGCGTGGTCTCGACCCCCAACGGCCCGCTGGCGAAGGACGTCCTCCAGAGCATCGAGCGCGTGAGGGTCGACGGCGCGAACGTCGTCAACCGGGCGCAGCAGCGGTTCTTCCCGCGCAAGCAGCGCGCGTTCGGGATCACGTTGCTGCTGTACTCGGCGCGATTCGCGGCGCGCGACGCGCTGTTCGGCTTTCCCATCGGGAGCGGCGTCCGACTGCGACATCCGGACGGAAGGTGGACGTACCACCCGTTCACGTCCTCCGGGAAGCTCGTCGTGGGAGGGCTCGCCCGCGGGGAGTACTGGGTCGAGGTGAAAGCGCCGGGGCTCTCGTTCCTCCGGCCCGTCACGCTGTCGCGGAACCAGGACGTGCCGCTCGAGGTGCTCAGCTACGTCGACATCGGGCTGACAGTGGCGATCCTCGTCGTAACGGCACTCGGTCTCCTCTACATCGGCCGCCCGCATCTCTTCTCCTTTCTCGGCGTCCTCTATCCGAAGCGACGCGGCGGGCGTGTGGCAGGTCGCGTATGAGACGCGGCTCCACGATCGCCGCGATCGTGAGCGTTGCGGTGGCGCTCGGGATGGTGAGTGCCGCTTCGGCCTCGCCGACCGACCCCCGCCCCACGCTGGCCTACTACTACATCTGGTTCGACGCCACCTCGTGGGACCGCGCAAAGCGCGAGCTTCCGCTCCTCGGACGCTACTCGAGCGACGAGCGTCGCGTCATGCGCCAGCACGTGCAATGGGCGAAGCAGGCCGGCATCGACGGCTTCATCGTCAGCTGGAAGAGCTCGTGGCGCCTGAACCGGAGGCTGGAGCGCCTGATCGACGTCGCCCAGCAAGAGAACTTCCGGCTTGCGCTGATCTACCAGGGGCTCGACTTCGAGCGACATCCGCTTCCGATAGCGCGCATCGAAGCCGACTTGGATCAGTTCGCCGACCACTATGCCTCTCGCAAGCCGTTCCACCTGTTCGCGAAGCCCCTCGTCATCTGGTCCGGAAGCTGGCGTTTCAGCGCATCCGAGATCGCTGCCGTGAGCCGGCGGCTCCGAGGGCGTGTACTCCTTCTCGCCTCCGAGAAGGACGTCGCCGGCTACCGACGCGTGGCACCTCTTGTCGACGGCAATGCGTACTACTGGTCCTCCGTCGATCCCGCGCGCTGGCCCACGTACTGGAAGAAGCTCGTCGAGATGGGCCGCGCCGTCCACGACCGCGGGGGCCTCTGGATCGCGCCGGCTGCACCCGGATTCGACGCACGCCTCGTCGGCGGCTCCTCCGTCGTCGACCGACGGAATGGACAGACCTACCGCCAGCGACTCGACGGTGCGGTGCGGTCGAATCCCGACGCACTCGGGATCATCAGCTGGAACGAGTTCAGCGAGAACACCCACATCGAGCCGAGCGAGCGGTACGGCAACCGGTACCTCGAAATCACGTCGGACGTGCTCGGAGCCGGGTTCAACTCCAAGGCGGACCTCGACTCGAGCGACACGGCGCCGCGCGCTGCGACGGGGATCCGGTACGGAACCCCGCTGCTCATCGGCCTGCTGACGCTGGCCGCCCTGGTCGGCGCAGCGGCGATCCGCCGTCGCCGACGACCGGCCGCGCTCGACGGCGAGCGCGTCAGCCCCGAGCTCGCGCTCGTCGATCCCGACCTCGCGAGCAGGCTCGGCTCGCACGACGACGACGACGACGGCCACGACCCGCTTGCGTCATGGACACGAACGACATGAGACGAACCACGCTGGACAAACGCTCGACGACGACGCGGCACCGCCGCGCACGACGACCGATTCTTTGACCCAAGGGGGCACACTGATGGGACCGCTACGCCGCTTGGCAATCGTCTTCCTCGCCGGGGGAGCGCTGCTCGTCGCAGGGCTCGCCAGCGTGCTGCCCGCAGCAGCGGCCCCCGGCTGCACGACGAGCACAACTGCAGGCTACGAGGTGATCGTCTGCATCACGGCGCCCTCGGACGGCGCCTCGCTGTCGGGCAACGTCACCGTCACCGCCACGGTTTCGGTGACAGGCACGAACCCCGGTGTGCGACGCATGGTCTTCGGTCTCGGGGGCCAGTACCTGCTCACCGACTACCAGTCTCCGTACACCTTCGTCCTTCCGACGGCGAAGTTCGTGGACGGCCAACCCGCCTTGACGGTCTACGCGATCATGCGTGACGGCTTCGAGTCGTCTCCCGCAAGCATCCACGTCACGTTCGGGAACGGCGTCACACAACCGCCGGTCAACACGAACACCTTCCAGCCCAGTTCCGGCACCCAGCCGGCGCCCGGGCAGCCGTTCGTCCTCGCGGTGACCGGCGACGGCGCGAGCGGCGAGGCGAATGCGCTCGGCGTGACCGACATGCTGGCTTCATGGGATCCCAACCTCTTCCTCTACACGGGTGACGTGTACGAGAAGGGCGCACCGACGGAGTTCTTCAACTGGTACGGAACGAGCTCAACGTACTTCGGCAGGCTCAAGGCGGTGACGAATCCGACCATCGGCAACCACGAATTCGAAGCAGGCGTTGCGCCCGGGTACTTCGACTACTGGGACAACATCCCGAACTACTACAGCGTGGACGCAGGCGGATGGCACGTCGTGGTCCTGAACAGCAACTCGCAATTCGGTCAGTTCGGCCCCGGATCGCCTCAGTATCAGTGGCTGAACGCCGACCTCCTCGCGAACCAGCTCCCCTGCACGCTCGTCGCCTTCCATCACCCGGTCTACAGCGTCGGGCCCCAGGGCAACACGCCCGCGATGAACGACATCTGGAAGCTTCTCGTCGATCGCGGGGCCGACGTAGTCCTGACCGGCCACGACCACTCGTATCAGCGGTGGCAACCCCTCGATCGCAACGGGAACGTCGACCCCACCGGAATCACGCAGTTCGTAGTCGGTAGCGGCGGTCACGCCATCCAGTCGTTCGTTCGCACCGATCCCAGGCTCGCGGTGGGCGCCGACTCGGCTCCCGCCGCCTACGGCGCGCTCCGCATGGAGCTCAACGCCGGCGGCGCGGCATACCGCTACGAGGGCTACAAGGGACCGACGGTCCTCGATTCCGGTGCCCTCACGTGCTCGGGTGCAGCGCAGGACACGACGCCGCCGAGTGTGCCTGCGGGTCTGGCGGGCTCGGCCACCTCGTCGAACAGCGTGGATCTGTCGTGGTCGGCGTCGACCGACAACGTTGGCGTCGTCGGCTACGACGTCAAGCGTGACGGCCCCGGCGGCCAGGTGATCACCCCGATCGGGACGCAGACGACGTTCACGGACACGAGCGTGAGCCCGGCCTCCACCTACACGTACGCGGTGCGCGCACGTGACCTCGCGGGCAACCCGTCCGACTGGTCGAGCTCGGTCGACGTCACGACCCCGGCCGTCTCCACGGTGATCTTCACCGACGGCTTCGAGTCGGGAAACCTGAGCCAGTGGACGGTCGTCAGCGGCCTGACCACACAGCAGAGCCAGGTCTTCTCGGGCGCCTGGGCAGCACGTGCCCTTGCCCCGCCGGTCTCCCAAGCGCAGAAGTACCTGGGGACGCCGGTGACCGACGTCTACTACCGGCTGCGCTTCCTGATCACCAGCAGGACCGGCGTCGCCTACCTCGGCAAGCTGCGCACCTCGACGGGCTCCTCCATCATCGGCGTCCACGTCAGCTCGACCGGCAAGCTCGCCTACCGCAACGACGTCGCCGGCGTGACCCGAACGAGCACGACAACGGTCACCAACGGCGTCTGGCACGAAGTGCAGCTCCACGTCCAGATCGCGGGCGCGTCCTCGCTCGTCGAGACCTGGTACGACGGCGCCGTCATCGGCTCGCTCACACGAACCGAAAACCTCGGCTCCAACCCGATCGGACGCCTCCAACTCGGCGACAACGACACAAACCGCACCTTCGACATCGCCTACGACGACCTCGTGCTGGGACGGGAGTTTGTCGCGCCGTAGCGATGGCCTCGTGGACACCACGACGCCTCAGCCACGCGCGAGCGGGCCGCGATTCCCCCCGCGGCCCGCTCGCCTTCACGGAAGAGGCTGGCGCCTACGCGGAGCGTGTGCGGCTCGCAGCGCGTCGGTCGTCGAGCTCGTCGACGCCGCTGTCGTTCGTAGCGGGCTCGGGGAGCGCGTCCCGGCGTGCGCTTCGGGGGAGTGTGCGTGCGATCGCCCGGCCGACCGAGCGACCGATCTCGAGGAGCGGCACGACGAGGAGCCAGCCGAGCACACCGACCACGACGGCGCACCAACGGACCACGATCATCGGGCCGTGCACGAGGCGCTTGAGCATCACGAGCCTGCATTGTGCTCGACAGACCGGCCGAGCGGGAGAAGATCCCATGACGATCGCGTTAACATCCTCCCGCCCACGACGCTCTACTCGATGACGAAGGCATCGGAGAACGACGTCGTCGAACCGACGAACGTGCCGCTGATCTGCGTGGACGTGACGACGAGTTTCAGGAACCCCTGACCGGCGTTCGAGGACTGTCCGCCGAGCCACTTCGCGACGTACGGGAAATCGGGATCTCCCGAATCGATCGTGTACAGCGAACGGCCACCGCTTCCGACGATCAGGAACACGGTTCCGTCGCCCGAGTAGGCACCGTCGGCTCCACTGTCGGCCACGCACGACGCCTCGAACACACCGGGGTTCGCGCACCGGAGCTGGGCGAGTCGCTGGTACGTGTGATCGTGCCCCTGAACCACGAGGTCGACGTGCTCGGCGATGAGCAGATCCTGGAGCGCGTCACCGATCTCGCACGACTTGACGCCGGCCGTGAGACAGTTCTTGTGCATCCCGACGATCACCTTGCGGCCTGCGGCTTTCGCCTCCCTGATGCGATCTCTCAGCCACGTGTAGTGGGCGCTCCCCGGGACGTAGTCGTAGGCCACGCCGTCCACGGTGAGGTCGGCCGCGACGAGAATCACCCTGACCGGGCCCCGATCGAGGTAGTACTCGGTGCCGTAGTCCCCGACTGCACTCATCCGGCTCGGCATGCACGCGGTGAAGTTGCGGATGAAGCCGTCGACCCTGGAGTCCTCCTCGTGGTTTCCGGCGACGAGCTCGAAGCCCATCGGCAAGCGAGCATGGACCCACGCGCACCAGGCGGACTCGGGGACGATCTCCTCGTACGAGGCGTCGCCGAGCAGTAGTGCGAACGACGCTCCCGAGTCGTTGATCGCACGCAGTGTCGCCTCCGAGCGGCTGTTCGCGCCGACGTCGCCGACCGCTGCGAGGGTGACCGACTCCCCGGACGGAGGCGGAGGCGGAGGCGGAGGCGGAGGCGGAGGCGGAGGCGGAGGAGACGTCGGCGGAGGCGCAACGCCCGCGAGCGCGTCGATGTAGCTCGAGCCCCATTCGTTTGCCTCCTCGATCGCCGTGCCCTCCCCCCACTCGTTGAAGCTCACGACGAGCTGCCACGGCTCGCCCGACGCGACCATGTCGCTCACGTTCTGGCGGAAGCGGTCGATATCGCGCGGAAGGCGCGCGGCCGACTCGTCTGCGCGCCAGAAGCCCGGCGAGATCGTGTACGAGTAGCCGCGCTGCCAGTCGCTCGCGACCGAACCCGAGTACTGGTGCCACGTCGAGGGCTGGCTCGAGCATGTTCGATAGCCGGAGAAGACCTTGAGAGAGACGTACCACGCGTCTCCCGCCGCCTGGCGCCAGCGATCCACCAGCTCGCATCCGTCGCCCACGTTGTAGACGAAGATGACCGGTTTCCCGTTGACCCGCGCATACTCGGGCCGGTTGGCGTAGTTGGCGAGGAGGTAGCTGAGATCGGATTGGATCTGGGCGACGCTCGGGTTCCCGTACCCCTCGTCCTCGTAGTACGCCGCCCACCGGACGCGCGATCCGAGCGCTGCCGTGCGGTCGAAGAGAAGCGGCAGCCGCGAGTCGTACTTGTCGCCGGGCCCCCACCAGGACGCGATGGAGACGTCGACCTTCGCTCGCTCGAGCTGACGCAGGTGCGAGTCGACGACGGAGACGCTCGCCGAGCTGTAGTAGCCGAGTGAGGGGGTGTAACCGACGTGGGCGCCGTTCACCGTCCACGTCTCCGGATACCACGGATAGTAGAACGCGGCGCGCGCGGGAAGCGTGACGGTGGACGACGAGGCGCACGCCTGGGTCGCCACGATCAGGGCCGCACGCGGCGAGACGTTGCCGGCGGCGTCGACGGCCTCGACGCCGAATGTGTAGGCAGTTCCGCACCCAAGGCCGCCGACGGTGAACGACGTCTGTGTCGCCGATCCGACCATGGTCGTCCCCCTGTAGACGTCGTACCGCGCGACTCCGCCGACGTCGTCCGACGGCCCCCACGTGAGGCCGACGCTCGTCTGCGTGATCGGGGCCGCGCTCAGTCCAGTCGGTGCGGTCGGGGGGGTCGTGTCGGACGCGGCGGGGGCACTCGTCGTCACGACGAGCTGGGGCTTCGTCGAGCCTTCCTTCGAGTAGAAGAACACGTCGTTCGTCGACATCGGCTGGAGGACGAAGCCGAACGCCCCGTTCCCCTTGACGACCGACGAGACGTCGTACTGCGCCCATGCGCCCTTGGGCAGGCCCTCCCTGTCGTCGAGCAGACCCGACGTCACCTGAGGCCGCGTGTTCCAGGTCAGCTCGGTCTCCGTCCACGACGTGCTCGTGGCGAACACCTTCGGCCCGTCGCTCGTGGCGTCGTAGACCCAGAGGCGGAGCTTGGCGCTCGTCACGACGCCGTCGAGATTCGTGACGTCGAAGCGCAGATAGCTCGCGAGCATCGGCGACGTGTCTGCGACGAGACGTCCGAGCCGCCCGTAGCTTCGCGTCGGACGCGCCTGGTTGACGTAGCCGTCTGCGGACGGCGTGAACACGACGGCACCGCCTGCCGAGAAGGCGCTCTGAGCCGCGTACACGCCTCCGGCGACACCCGTGAGTGCCGCGACCGCGAGCAGGTAGCGGAGTGCCCCGAACGGGAGTCGACGACGCAGATCGAAGGCACGAACGGACGGGCGGACACGTTGCGGCATACGGACCTCGTGCATCTCGATGCCGGGGCTCGGGCAGCGAGAGGCGGCTCAGGATGTCTCGGTTGGAATCGACCGCAACCGCCGCTTGCATGCCCCCAAAAGGAGTGAACCGACAGACGGCGGGGTCTGCGCCTCTCGTGTCTCCATGCGCTCGGTGGGAGGCCCGAGCGCCTGGATGATCAGCGCGGGGTGAACGTCCGGTCCGACGACATTGCAGTGCCGAGCGCGTTCGTCGCGACGATGCGGTAATGGAACATGCCGGGGGGTGACGGGACGTCGGTGCTTCGCACTTCGGCGAACGTCGGCCTGAAGCTCTTGGCGACGGGAAACGGCGACACCTTCGTATCGTCGGTGCGCGAGCCATACGAGACAGTGGGCCCGTACTCGACGTGCACCGTGGTCGCGAGACCGCCCGTGTCGATCGCCCCGACCACGGAAAGAGAGGAGGCGTTGGCCCCGGACGCGACGTACGAGTACGAGAGCGACGGTCTTCGGCCTTCGCTGACGAACGAGCGGCTCACGGTACGCCTGCCGTCGGCGTTCGTCGCGACGATGCGGTAGTAGTAGGTCTTGCCCGGCTCCAGTCCCCGGAGGTTCGCTCGGATCTCCGTCGTCGTCGGCGTCCATCCCGTAGCCGGCTTCGGACGCAAGCGGCGGGTTGGCGTGCTGGATCCGTAACGTCGATCGGCGCCGTAGTCGATGTGGTACTCCGTGGGCGAGCCGCCGGTGTCGATCGTCGCAGTCAGGACGACCGCCGCCGGCGTCGCGCCGCTCGTGACGGCGGGCGACTGTACGCCTCGCGGCTGCGCGCCGGCTTCGAACGGCCTCTGGTATCCAGTCGAACCCGCCTCGTTGAAGGCGAGCAGCCGACACGGGTACTGCTTGCCGACCGCAAGGTCGCGGAGGACGAAGCGTGCCTCGCCTCGCGTCGGCGCCCAGCCTCTTCCGGGCATCGCCGGCAGGATGACGTCCGTGCTGCGAAGGCGCCCGCACTGGACATGCACCGCCGTGACGAGCCCACGCGTGTCGACGGTAGCGCCGAGAACGACGGAGTTCCGCGTCGCGCCGGGCCGCACGAAGGCCCCGGAGATGCGTGGGGCCTCACCACCGCTGACGATCGTCCGGTTCCGCGAGGCGACCGACCCGAGCGCGTTGGAGATGACGAGCCGGTAGTGGTAGCGGGTATGGGGCGCGACGTCGTCGAGCGTGACTCGCACGTCGTGGGTGGTGGTCCCCGCCGGTGAGGTGGCCGGCAGCGGTTGCGGCTCCGTACGACGGCCGTACTGCGCGCTCGGGCCGTACTCGACCACGTACGTCGTCTGCTGCCCCGCGGTGTCGACCGTTCCGCCGACGACGAGCGTCGACGCCGTCGTCCCGACGCCGGCATACACGACCCCGATCCGAGGTTTGGGTGTCGCCTCCCCTGCCGTCACTGAACGCACTCCCCCGTTCGCGGAGACGGCTCCGCCGGCGCAGGCAAGCGCAACCACCGAAAGCCCCATCCCCGTCGTCACGGTGAGCCGCACCTTGACCTCCCCCGAAGGTCCCTCGAACCTCGACTCGAGTGTAATCGTCCCGGGCCGTCCCCTCAACCGGTCGGCGGTGAGGCGCCGGAGCGCTCAGCCGACGACTCGGCGCGCCGGAATGCTGGAGCCGCCGCTTTGGGCGGCAGGTCCCACGCGCGGCGTGAGGATCCGCGGCCCCTCGGGGAGGATCGCGACGGTGTGCTCGAAGTGGGCCGCGAGCGAGCCGTCGGTCGTCGCGATCGTCCAGCCGTCCTCGGCGAGCCACACCTCCGGGCCGCCCATCGTGATCATCGGCTCGATCGCGATAGTCATCCCCTCCGAGAGACGGGGGCCACGGCCCGGCTGCCCGAAGTTCGGCACGTGCGGGTCCTCGTGGTAGTGACGGCCGACACCGTGGCCGACGAGGCTCTTCACGACGGAGAAGCCGGCACGCTCGACGACGATCTGCACTGCGTGCGAGATGTCGCCGATCCGGTTGCCGAGCCGCGCCTCGGCGATGCCCGCCGCAAGCGCGTCCTCGCAGACGTCGAGCAGTCGCTGCGCCTCGCGGCCGACGTGGCCGACCCCGAACGTGTACGCGCTGTCGGCGATCGCGCCGTCGAGCGTGACGCCGACGTCGATCGTGACGAGACTGCCCTCCTCGACCGCTGTCTCGTCCGGAATGCCGTGCACGACGACGTCGTCGACGGAGATGCAGATCGCGCGTGGAAAGCCCTTGTACCCGAGCGAGGTCGGCACGCCGCCGTGCGAGCGGATGAACTCGTCGGCGATCCGGTCGAGCTCGAGAGTCGTCACGCCCGGCTCGAGCCGCTCGCCGACATGGGCGATCGTCTCGGCGACGAGATCACCCGCGCGCGCGATTCTCTCGATCTCCGCGCGGCTCTTGCGGATGATCATGCGGCTGCGCCCTCCACGAGCTCGAGCGCCTCGTCGATCTCGGCCGCGACCTCGCCGATCGTGCGCTCCGCGTGCAGCGGGACGAGCTTGCCGGTGACGCGATAGCGCTCGACCACGGGCTCGGTCTGCTCGTGGTAGATCGCGAGCCGGCGCGCGATCGTCTCGGGCGTGTCGTCCTCGCGGCCCTCGTCGAGCGCCCGCCCACGGATCCGCTCCGTCGCGATCTCGTCGGAGAGGTCGAAGAAGAGGACGGCGTCCAGCGTGCGCCCGATCTCTCCGAGCATCGCGTCGAGCGCCTCGGCCTGCGCGAGGTTGCGGGGAAAGCCGTCGAGCACGAACCCGTCACCCGCATCCGGCGCCGCGAGGCGCTCGCGGATCAGCGCGACGGTCAGCTCGTCGGGAACGAGCTCGCCGCTCGCGAGGATCGGGCCCACCCGGCGGCCGAGCTCGGACCCCTCGGCGATCGCCGCACGGAACATCTCGCCCGTCGAGACGTGGGGAATCCCGTGCTCGGCAGCGATGCGCGTCGCCTGCGTCCCCTTCCCGGAGCCCTGCGGCCCCAAGACGAGGAGATTCACCGCAGGAAGCCCTCGTAGTTCCGCATCATCATCTGCGACTCCATCTGGCGCATCGTGTCGAGCGCGACGCCGACCGCGATCAGCACCGACGTCCCCCCGAGCGCACGGGCGTTCGCCTGCGAGAAGCCGCCGTAGCGGATGAAGAGGCTCGGCGCGACGGCCACCGCCGCGAGGTAGAGAGAGCCGGGCAGCGTCAGGCGCGTGAGCACGCGGTCGAGGTACTGCGCCGTGGGCGGCCCGGGACGGATGCCCGGGATGTAGCCGCCGTGCTTGCGGAGGTTGTCGGCCTGGTCGACCGGGTTGAACTGCACCGCCGTGTAGAAGAACGTGAAGACGATGATCATGCCGCCCTCGATCAGCAGATAGAGCCAGTCGCCGGGCTGGAAGTAGGTGTTGACGAAGTCCTGGGTGGCGGGGAAGTACTGCGCCATCGTCGGGGGAAAGGCGAGCACGGCGGCAGCGAAGATCACCGGGATGACGCCCGCCATGTTGACGCGGAGCGGCAGGTACGTCGAGCCGCCCGACGTCATCCGGCGGCCGACCATCCGCTTGGCGTACTGGATCGGGATCTTGCGCTGGCCCTCCTGGACGAAGACGACCGAGGCGACGATCGCGAGCGCGACGAGCGGGAAGAAGATCCGCTCCATCGGGCCGCCGTTCCACCAGGCCGTGACGCCGAGCGGGAGCCCTGTGAGGATCGACGCGAAGATCAGGATCGAGATGCCGTTCCCGATCCCGCGCTTCGTGATCTGCTCGCCCATGAACATGAGCATCACGCTCCCGACCGTGAGCGTGACGATGATCAGGACCATGCGGCCCGCGTTGGCCTGGAGGATTCCCTGGTTCTTGAACAGGAACGCGTAGCCGAGCGCCTGCGCCGCCGACAGGACCACGGTCAGGTAACGCGTGTACTGGTTGATCGTGGCCGTCCCCGACTCGCCCTCCTTCTGCAGCTCCGAGAGCCGCGGGACGACGACGGTCATCAGCTGGAGGATGATCGAGGCCGTCACGTACGGCATGATCCCGAGCGCGAAGAGCGAGAACTGCGAGAGCGCACCGCCGGAGAAGAGGTTGAGCAGGTTGAAGATCCCCCCGGTGCGCGACAGGTACTGGTCGATCGAGTCCGCGTTGACGCCCGGGGACGGGATCCAGGAGCCGAGCCGGTAGAGCGCGAGGATCAGCGCGGTGAAGAGCAGCCGGCGCCTGAGCTCCGGCACTCTCC
>DATBIQ010000137.1:0-3500 GCA_036556865.1 Gaiella sp. | reverse complement strand
ACCTGGTGGTTCGAGCTCGGGACGACGACGTCGTACGGCACGTCGACCGTCGTCAGGAGCGCCGGCTCGGGGCGCGGCGCGGTCGCGGTCTCGGAGACGCTGGCCGGGCTCACGCCGGGCACGGAGTACCACGCGCGGCTCGTCGCACGCAGCTCCGCGGGGACGACGAGGGGGACGGACGTCGCGTTCCGCACGGCCGGTGTGCCGACGATCGGGCGCGCGACGGCCTCCGCGATCTCGATGCGCCGTGCGCGGATCGGTGTCGACGTGACGACGAACGGGCTGGCGGCTCGGGTCTGGATCGAGCTCACGCGCCGCGGCGTGCTCGTCTCGCGGAGCGGCACGGTCGTCGCGGCGGCGTCGCCGTCGCCGAGCCGTCTCTCGATCGCTCTCGCCGGGCTCACGCCCGGCACGCGCTACGGCTTCCGCGTGGTGGCGGAGAACGGCGCAGGCACCGCGAGCGGGGCGACCGCCTCGTTCGGCACGGCATCGCGGCCGCGGGACGAGCGCGGCCGGGCCCTCCGTTGCACGATCGTGGGGACGAACGGCCCGGACCGTCTGGTGGGGACCCGCGGCCGCGACGTGATCTGCGGTCTCGGGGGCGCCGACGTGCTCGTGGGGCGCGCCGGGAACGACGTCCTCGTCGGCGGGCCGGGTGGCGACTACCTCGTGCCAGGGGCGGGCCGCGACCGCATCATCGGCGGGTCGGGGAACGACTTCGTCGCCGCGCGCGGCGGGGGCGCGGACCTCGTGTTCGGCGGCCCCGGGAACGACCGCGGTCGCTTCGATCGCAAGCAGGACTTCACGCAGTCGGTCTTCCGGCTCCGCTGACCGGGCCCAGGGCTCGACGGCGGCAGCCTCCAGTAGCATCCGCCACGTGGCAGTCGCCGCCGACCACCTGGAGCGTCTGCGGACCGGGGGGCTCGCGGAGCACGATCCCGAGATCGCTGCGCTGATCGGCCGGGAGGCGGATCGACAGCGCGGCCAGATCGAGCTGATCGCCTCCGAGAACTTCACGTGGCCGGCGGTGCTCGAGGCCGTGGGCTCGGTGCTGACGAACAAGTACGCCGAGGGGTATCCGGGGCGCCGCTACTACGGCGGCTGCGAGGTCGTCGACGAGATCGAGCAGCTCGCGATCGACCGCGCGAAGGCGCTCTTCGGCGCCGAGCACGCGAACGTCCAGCCGCACGCCGGGGCGCAGGCGAACATGGCCGTCTACCTCGGGCTCCTCGAGCCGGGCGACACCGTGCTGTCCCTGCGACTCGACCACGGCGGCCACCTGACGCACGGGCTGAAGGTCAACTTCTCCGGCCGCCTCTACGCGATCGTCCACTACGGCGTCTCCCGGGAGACGGGGATGGTCGACGAGGACGAGGTGCGCGCGCTCGCGCGCGAGCACCGGCCGAAGATCGTCATCTGCGGCGGCTCGGCCTATCCCCGCACGGTCGACACCGCGATGTTCCGCCGCATCGCCGACGAGGTCGGCGCATTGCTGTGGTGCGACATGGCGCACTTCGCCGGCCTCGTCGCCGCCGGCTTGCACCCGAACCCCGTCGAGCACTGCGACGTCGTGACCTCGACGACCCACAAGACGCTCGCCGGCCCCCGCGCGGGGGTCGTGCTCTGCCGGGAGGAGCACGCGCAGGCGATCGACCGCGCGATCTTTCCCGGCCTGCAGGGCGGCCCGCTCGAGCACGTGATCGCCGCCAAGGCGACCTGCTTCCGGATCGCCGCCACCGACGGCTTCCGCGCCTACCAGCAACAGATCCGCGACAACGCCGACGCGCTCGCGGAGACCCTCCTCGGAGGCGGCATCGACCTCGTCGCCGGTGGCACCGACACCCACCTGCTGCAGCTCGACCTCCGCTCGACGGGCTGGTCGGGCAAGGACGCCGAAGAGCGCCTCCATGCAGTCGGGCTGACGACGAACCGCAACACCGTTCCCTTCGACGAACGTCCCCCGACGATCGCGTCCGGCATCCGGGTCGGCACGCCGGCCGCGACGATGCGGGGCTTCGACGAGGACGACTTCCGCGAGGTGGGGCGGATCATCGTCGAGGCGCTCGGGCCCGACGCCGACGTCGACGAGCTCCACGGCCGGGCGACGGCGCTCTGCGAGCGGCGGCCGCTCTACCCGGGCTTCCGTGGCTACCCGGAGTACGTCACCGACGCCGAGAAGGGCTGAGAGGATGACCCAGGGCGCGGCCACGACGGCGACGCGCAGCGTCACGGAGGTCCTGCATCCGCTCGTGCAGCACAAGCTCGGGCTGCTGCGCGACGTCACGACGACGACCCAGATGTTCCGGCAGCTCGTCAACGAGCTCACGCTGCTCCTCACCTACGAGGCGACGAAGGACCTCGCCGACGAAGAGGTCGAGATCGAGTCGCCGCTCGAGCAGACGACCGCGCGGCGCATCTCCGGGAAGAAGGTCGCGATCTGCCCGATCCTCCGGGCCGGCGTCGGGATGCTCGACGGCGTGCTCTCGCTGATTCCCGGCGCGCGCGTCGGGTTCATCGGGCTCTATCGCGACGAGGAGACACTCGAGGCAGTCGAGTACTTCGTGAAGCTGCCCGGCGACATCGCCGACCGCGACGTCATCCTGCTCGACCCGATGCTCGCGACCGGCAACTCGACGGCTGCGGCCGTCGAGACGGTCAAGGCGGCGGGCGCGACGTCCGTGCGGCTGATCGCCCTGATCGCGGCGCCCGAGGGGATCGAGCGGATCCACCGCGACCATCCGGACGTCTCGATCGTCGTCGCGGCGATCGACCGCGCGCTGAACGAGAAGGGGTACATCGTCCCCGGGCTCGGCGACGCAGGCGACCGGCTGTACGGAACGAAGTAGGAGGCGCCCGTGCTGAGCGACCTCCGTGCGAGCCCCGAAGTCCTCTGGGGGGCGCTGATCGCCTTCGGCGTCGTCGTGCTACTGACCCCCGCGGTGGGCGGCATGGCGCGTCTGCTCGGCGTCGTCGACCAGCCCGACGCGAGGCGCCTCAACAAGCGGCCGATCCCGCGCCTCGGCGGGCTCGCGATCTTCCTCGGGATCCTCGTCCCCTCGCTCGCCTTCCTCGACCTGTCCGGCGAGATGCGCGGCATCCTCCTCGGCGCGGCCGTGGCATGCGTCGTCGGCGCCGTCGACGACTTCAGGGGGCTCGACCCGCTGCCGAAGCTCGCGGGGCAGGTCGCTGCCGCGGCGATCCCCTGCGCGTTCGGCGTCTGGGTCGACCACTTCACGTTCCCGTTCGTCGGCGCGGTCGATCTCCCGGCGTGGGTCGGGATGCCGCTCACGGTCGTGTGGATCGTGGCCGTGATGAACATGGTCAACTTCCTGGACGGGATGGACGGCCTCGCATCGGGCGTCTGCGCGATCGCGGGCCTCACCTTCGCGACGCTCGCGCTGTCGCTCGGCAAGATCGACGCGGCAGTGCTCTCGGCGATCGTCGCGGGTGCGTGCATCGGCTTCCTCCGCCACAACTTCTTCCCGGCGCGGATCTTCATG
>DATBIQ010000136.1:0-11154 GCA_036556865.1 Gaiella sp. | reverse complement strand
GTCGGCGATCGCGTCGACGACGAGCTGGTAGTCCCCGTACGCCTCCTCCGCGTCCTCGCGACCTGCGCGCACCCACACGGCCTCCGCGTCGACGGCCTCCCGCAGGAGGTCCGCCTCGTCCTCCGCGAAGAGCGCGAGCTGCCTCTCGACGAGCTCGTCGAAGGGGTCGCGCCGCCGCAGCCTCACACGAGCTCCCCGTACAGCTCGAGGTGCGCGGCCGCCGCGGCGTCCCACGTGAGCGTCTCGCGCGCGCGTTGTGCCCCCTCACGCGCCGACGCGAGCGCGGCCGGGTCGTCGAGCAGCCCCCGCAGCGCGCTCGCCAGGGCATCGACGTCGCCCGGGGCCACGACCCGGCCGGCCTCGAACCGGCGGACGACCTCGCCCAAGCCGCCGACGTCGTAGACGACGGCAGGGACTCCGGCACCGAGCGCCTGCAGGAGGGCACCCGACTGGTCGAGCTCCGCGCGGTAGGGGAAGACCGCCACGGTCGCCTCCGAGAGCGCGAGCTCGAGCTCCGTCGCGCCGAGGTAGCCGAGCCGCCATTCGGCGCGGTCGCCGGCCTCACGCCGGAGGTCGTCGAGCGGGATGCGCGCGTCGCCGGCGACGAGCAGGCGCGCGCGGTCGACGGCGAGCGTGGCCCGGACGGCGTCGACGAGGCCCTTGTAGGGCCGGATCACGCCCGGCGCGAGGATCGTGCGCCCGTCGTCCGCGCGCGGAGAGTCGCTCAGGAACACGGGGTGGGGGACGACGCGGAGCCTCTCGGCGTCCACGCCGAAGGCGCGGAGCGCGTCCCGTCCGCGCTCCGAGTGGACGACGACGCGGTCGAAGCGCGCGAACAGGCGGCGCCAGAGGCCCTCGCGGTGGGCCGTGCGCCGCGGAAGGAGGTCGTGGGCGGTGAAGACGAGCGGCTTTCGCGATCGCAGGAGCAGCACGTCGAGCTCGGGGGCGTCGAGCCACTGGAAGTGCACGACCTGCGCCGGACGCGCGAAGAGGCGCCGCATTGCGAACGGGTGCTCGATCGCCTTCGTCGCGAGACGGAGCGCGCGGCCGTCGATCGTCCCCGCGCGACGGTAGAACGACTCGTCGAGGGCGTAGCCGTCGGGCGCGGGGCGCGGTCCGAAGCGGAACGGGGCGGTGACGAGCTCGACCTCGGCACCGGCGCGCGCGAGCGCGGCCGCGAGCTCGTGGTCGTACGGCGGGGTGAACGCGGGGGGATCGGCGAGGACGACGTGCATCGGCGCGGCGCCGACGACGGTACCCGTAGCCTCGGCGGCGATGGAGCTCCTCGTCCGCACGTGGAACGTCTTCCACGGAAACGCTCAGCCCCCGCGCAGGATCGGCTACCTGCGGCAGATGATCGCGCTCGTGACTGCGGACGGACCGGACGTCGTCTGCCTGCAGGAGGTTCCCGTCTGGGCGCTGCCGCGACTCGACGACTGGTCGGGAATGCGCCGGTTCGACGCGATCACGCGGCCGCCGCTCTGGCCCGGGCCGTTCTCGAAGTGGGTCACCCGCGTGCACCAGGGCTTCTTCCGCTCCGGTCTCTCGGGCCAGGCGAACGCGATCCTGGTCGCGCCGCGCCGTACCGCGACGGACCTCGGCCACGAGCGCATCTCGGAGCACGGGCGCGAGCGTCGGCTCGTCCACGCGATCCGCATCGCAGGTCCGGCGGGCGTGGTCGTCGCGAATCTCCATGCCACGAACGACCATGCCCATCCTGCCGTGCCTCGAGCCGAGGCCGCGCACGCCGCCCGGTTCGCCGAGGAGGCCGCGACGCCGGGAGACGCAATCGTGCTCGCGGGCGACTTCAACGTCGCCGACCCGCAGCTCGGCGAGTACTCCGCTCCCGGGGGCGGGATCGATCACGTGCTCGTGCGCGGCGCGGCGACCCATTCGGTCGTCTCCTGGGCGCGCGAGCGGCGTGTGCAGAATGGCGTCGTGCTCTCGGACCACCCTGTCGTCGAGGCACGCCTGCGGATCGGGGCGGCATGACGTTCGACGAGGGGCGCGCGCTGTTCCCCGTGCTCGAGACGGTCGCGTACCTGAACGCGGGGACGTTCGGGCCGCTCGCGGAGCCCGTCGCGCGCGCACAGGCCGAGTCGCTCGAGCGGGACCTCGCGCAGGGCCGGAGCGGCCTCGCGTACCTCGAGGAGACGATGGCCTTGCGGGCGGAGCTGCGCGCCGCGCTCGCGGCGCTCGTCGGCGCGGAGGTGGAGCAGGTCGCGCTGACGGGGTCGACGACGGACGGCTGCGGCATCGTCCTCCGCGGGCTCGGGCTCGAGCCGGACGACGAGGTCGTCACGACCACGGACGAGCACTTCGGCCTGCTCGGCCCGCTCGCGGCGTCCGGCGCGACCGTGGTCGTCGTCGAGCCGGAGCCGGAGGCGCTCCTCGCGGCCGTCACGCCGCGCACGAAGCTGATCGCGACCTCGCAGGTGCTGTGGACGACGGGCGCGGTGCTCCCGCTGGCCGAGGTGCGGGAGCGGAGCGGCGTCCCCGTCCTCGCCGACGGGGCCCAGTCCGTCGGAGCGATTCCCTCGACGTCGCTCGGGGTCGACTTCCTGACGATCTCCGGGCAGAAGTGGCTCTGCGGGCCTGACTCGACGGGCGCGCTCGTGGTCACCGATCCCGAGCGCCTCGCGGTCACGTCCCCGACGTTTCTCGCGCAGCGCAGCCACCGCCCCGACGGGACGTACGAGCCGCAGGAGGGCGCACGGCGATTCGAGCCCGGCTGGTGGTCGCAGGGCGCTCTGCGGGGCATGCGCGCGGCACTGGAGCTGCGTCCCGACTGGTGGTTCGAGCGCGCCTGGGATGCCGCCGAGCGCTGCCGCGAGCTGCTGCAGGCGCGCGTCGAGGTCGTGACCCCGCCGGTCCGTTCGACGCTCGTCGCGTTCCACCCGGCGCGGGACGAAGCGGCCGCCGACGTCGTCTCGCGGCTCTTCGACGCCGGCGTCCACGTCCGCGAGCTCCCGGGCCGGGGTCTCGTCCGGGTCTCCTGCGGCTGGTGGACGAGCGACGACGACCTCGATCGTCTCGCCGCCGCCCTCGACGACTGAGCGACTCGCCGCTCAGGCGGGGTCTGCGGCCGTGCGAAGCCCCAGCTCTCGCGCGATCGGCTGGAGCGCTGCGACGACGTTCGCGATGTGCTCGTCGAGCTCGAGCCCGAGGAGCTCGGCGCCGGCGTAGACCTCGTCGCGGTGCACGCCCGCGGCGAAGGACGGCTGCTTCAGCTTCTTGCGCACCGACTTCGGCTCCAGCCCGTCGAGGCCGGCGGGTCGGACGAGCCCGCACGCGTGCACGAAGCCGGAGAGCTCGTCGCATGCGAACAGCGTCTTCTCGAGCAGCGTCTCGCGCGGGAGCGCGAGGTGCTCCGCGTGCGAGAGCACGGCCCGGATGACGACCTCGGGATAGCCCTCGTCGCGAAGGATCGGTGCACCGTTCTGCGGATGCTCGTCGAGCGTGGGGTGGATCTCGTAGTCGAAGTCGTGCAGGAGGGCGACGGCCGACCAGAGCTCCTCGTCCTCGCCGAAGCGACGCGCGTAGCCGCGCACGGACGCCTCAACGGCGAGCGCATGGCGGAGGAGCGACTCGCTCTTCGTGTAGCGCGTCAGCGTCGACCAGGCGTTGTCGCGGGTGACCTCCACGGGGCCGGGTACGATACCGCCCCGCTATGCAGTCGTTCGTGATCGAGGGCGGACGTCCGCTGACGGGAACCGTCCGCACGGCGGGCAACAAGAACGGCGCGCTGCCGATCCTGGCGGCCACCGTGCTGGCCTCGGGGCCGGTCGTGCTGACGAACGTCCCGAGGATCAGAGACGTCGAGACGATGGTCGAGCTCCTGGCCGATCTCGGTGCGACGGCGACGTGGACCGGAGCCAACGAGGTCACCGTCGATCCGAGCACCGTCACGAAGACGTCCCTCGACGCGGACCTCGGCCGTGAGATACGAGCCTCGTTCCTGCTCGCGGGGCCGCTTCTGGCCCGCTTCGGCAGGGCGACCGTGCCGCCGCCGGGCGGCGACGTGATCGGCCGCCGGCGCCTCGACACCCACATCCACGCGTTCATGGAGCTCGGCGTCGAGGTCGAGCTGAACGGTGCCTACGACCTGCGCACGGACGGGCTTCGGGGCAAGCGGATGTTCCTCGACGAGGCGTCGGTGATGGCGACCGAGAACGCGGTCATGGCGTCCGTCCTCGCGAAGGGCGAGACGATCGTCGGCCACGCGGCGTGCGAGCCCCACATCCAGGACCTCTGCCACTTCCTCGTCTCGCTGGGGGCACGGATCGAGGGGATCGGCTCGAACATCCTCCGGGTCACCGGCGTCGGCGAGCTCACAGGTGGCAGCTACCGCATCCGCCCCGAGCACGTCGAGGTGGCGAGCTTCGCGGCGCTCGCCGCGACGACGGGCGGCGACGTCACGATCGACGATGTCGAGCCCGACGACCTGATCTCGATCGTCCCGGCGTTCCGCAAGCTCGGGATCGCGCTCGAGGTGGGGGAGCGCTCGGTGCGCGTGCCGCCCGGCCAGGAGCTCCAGGTGGTCGACGACCTCGGCGACCAGATTCCCAAGATCGAGAGCGGCATCTGGCCTGCGTTCCCCGCCGACCTGACGTCGATCGCGGTCGTCGCCGCGACCCAGGCCCGCGGCACCGTGCTCGTGTTCGAGAAGATGTTCGAGAGCCGTCTCTTCTTCGTGGACAAGCTGGTCTCGATGGGGGCGCGAATCATCCTCTGCGACCCCCACCGGGTCGTCGTCACCGGGCCGGCGCAGCTCTACGGGCAGCGCCTCGAGAGCCCCGACATCCGCGCGGGAATGGCGATGGTCATCGCGGCGCTCTGCGCGGAGGGGACGTCCAGCATCGGCAACATCGGCCAGATCGACCGGGGCTACGAGCGCATCGACGACCGGCTGCGGGCGCTGGGCGCGTCGATCGAGCGCGCCGAGCTGTGAGCGGCGCCCGGATCGCGGACGGAAGCGGGGTCGCGAACGTCGCGACCGGCGTCCCCGTCCTCGATCATCTCCTCGCCGAGCTCGCCCGCGCGGCGCACTTCGACCTCGCCCTCGAGATCGACCCGGACGACCCCGAGGCGGAGGTCGACGCGGCGGGCACGGCACTCGGACGCGCGCTCGCCCCGCGGCTCGCCGTCGGGACGCACGGCGAGGCGACCGTCCCTGCCGACGAGGCGCTCGCGATGGTCGTCGTCGAGCGCGTCGACCGGCCGCTCGTCGCCTCGAACGCCGATCTCACCGGGGCCGGCGGTCTCGGCACCGACCTCGCGGCGCGCTTCCTCGGCCGGCTCGCGGAGGAGTCGGGGTTGACGATCCACGTGCGCCTGATCGAGGGCGAGGACACGGGGCACGCGCTCGCAGCGATCTTCAAGGCGCTCGGCGTCGCGCTCGCCCGCGCGAGCCGCAGCGACATCTGACCGAAGGGAGAGGCGATGGACAAGACCGTGATCCGCACCGAGGCCGCCCCCGCACCGTTCCAGGGTGCGCCGTACAACCAGGCGATCGTCGCCGGCGACCTCGTCTTCGTCGCCGGGCAGCTCGGGCTCGAGCCGGGCGACACCGAGATCTCGGGGGACATCGCCGAGCAGACCGGGCAGGCGCTGACGAACCTGGCGGCGATCCTGGAGGCCGCCGGCAGCTCGATGGAGAACCTCGTCAAGACGAGCGTCTTCCTCCTCGACCTGGGCGACTTCCAGGCGATGAACGAGGTCTATGCGAGCCGGGTCGGCGACCGGCCGCCGGCGCGGTCGACGTTCCAGGTCGCGAAGCTGCCCTCGGGCGCCCTCGTCGAGATCGAGGCCGTCGCGCACCTGTAGGAAGCCGCGGGCGCGGCAGCGGGGAGAATGCGCGCGTGTCGACCGCGACGCGCGACTACATCAGCTCGCTCGGTCTCGACGCGTACGTCGTCGGGGGCGCCGTCCGCGACGAGCTGCTCGGGATCGAGCACTCCGACGAGGACTTCCTCGTCCCCGGCGTCGACCAGGACGGGCTGCGCGCGGCGCTCGCGCCGTACGGGCGAGTCGAGGACATGGAGGTGCACGGCCAGCTCGTCGGCGTCCGGTTCTTTCCGCGCGATCGCGAGATCCGCGCGCTCGCGCCCGCAGGGATCGAGATCACGCCGCCGCGACGCGAGCTGAGCGTCGGTCCGGGGCATCGCGACTTCGAGATCGTCACGGACTCCTCCGTCTCGATCGCGGACGACATGGCGCGGCGGGACTTCACGGTCAACGCGATGGCGCGGCGGCTGGCGACGGGTGAGCTCGTCGACCCGTTCGGCGGGCGCGACCACCTCGAGCGGCGCGAGCTCCACACCGTCAGCCCGGAGAGCTTCCGCGAGGACCCGCTCCGCATCCTGCGCGGTCTGCGGCTCCTCTCGCAGCTCTCGTTCACGTTGACCGCGGAGACGCTCGCGCAGATGCGCGCGGAGGCGCCCGGCCTGCGTCACGTCTCGGCCGAGCGGATCGGCGGCGGGCTCGACGCCGACGGGATGGGCGAGCTGTCGAAGCTCCTGCTCGGCACGCGCCCGGCCGACGCGCTGCGCCTCGCGCGCGACACGGGAGCGCTCGTGGAGTTCCTGCCGGAGTTCGGCGCGGTGGTCGGCCACGAGCTCGGCTCGGCGCGCCAGCCCGGCCCGCTCGAGGAGCACCTCTTCGACGTCGTCCAGCGAACCGCGGAGCTCGATGCGGGGCTCGAGGTCCGTCTCTGCGCGCTCCTGCACGACCTCGGCAAGCCCGAGGCCGACCGCACGGGCGCCGACCACGCTCAGGTGGGTGCCCGCATCGCGGGCCGGATTCTCCGGCGGCTCCGCTACCCGAACGTCGTGCGCGAGGAGGTGCGGCGGCTCGTCGCCGGCCACGCGTTCTGGCTCGACGGCCCGATCGACGGCGTGTTCGCGCGTCGCTTCCTGGCCTCGCACGGGGTCGAGCGCGCGCGCCGCCTCCTGCTCCACAAGCGCGCGGACCTCTGCGCGAAGCGCGTCGAGCCCTGGGAGCTCGAGCACCTCGCAGCGCTCGAGCAGCGCGTCGATGAGGAGCGGGGGCAGCCGCATCGCCTTGCCGATCTCGCTGTCGACGGCAGCGACCTGATCGCGGCCGGCTACCGGGAAGGGCCCGCGCTCGGGGCGGCGCTGGCGCGGCTCCTCGACCTCGTGCTCGACGACCCGGCGGCGAACGAGCCGGAGCGACTGCTGGCGGAGGCGGCCTCGTGGCTTTCCTGAGCGCGGGCGAGATCCGCGAGCGATACCTCCGGCTGCGCGACGAGGCGGGCCCGGACGTGACGGTCGTCGCCGCCACGAAGTACGTGCCCCTCGATGAACTCGGGATCCTCGCGGAGGCCGGCGTCGAGATCGTGGGGGAGAACCGCGCGCAGGACCTCGCCGCCAAGCATGCGCGCTACGGGGCCGCGTTCCGCTGGCACTTCATCGGGCACCTCCAGTCGAACAAGGTGAAGGTCGTCAACCCGATCTGCGAGCTCGTGCACTCGCTCGACTCCGAGTCGGCGGCACGCAGGCTGACTGTGCCCGCGCTGCTCGAGGTCAACCTCTCGGGCGAGGCGTCGAAGTCGGGCGTCGCGCCGCAGGAGATTCCCGGCTGGCTCGAGACGTTCCCGAACATCCGCGGGCTGATGACGATGCCACCGCTCGCCGACGACCCCGAGGCCTCGCGCCCCTGGTTTCGCCGCCTCGCCGAGCTCGCGCGCGTGCACGGCCTCGCGGACCTGTCGATGGGCACCTCGCAGGACTGGCGGGTCGGCGTGGAGGAGGGCGCGACGCTGATCCGCGTCGGCTCGACGCTCTTCCGCTGAACCGCGCGGCGCTGCGTCGCCGTCGTCACGAGGGGCTACGATCCCGCCTGACATGGGCCTCGGCGACGTGTGGAACCGGACGCTCGTCTACTTCGGCATCGCCGAGGACGAGGACTGGGACGAGGACGTGACGACCACCGGCGAGGACCTCGAGCGGGACTATCGGCGTCGCGACCGCGCGAACGTCCGCCGGCTGCCGCGGCGGCGCGAGCCCGAGTGGTCGGAGCCCGACAGCGTCTCGGAGGCCGACTCGGGCGCCGTCCCCGCGCGCTCGTCGTCGGCGTCGTCGCGCCGCTCGCGTCTGCGCGGCGTCGACAGCGCGTCGTCCCAGGTGCGCGTCCACCTCGTGCTGCCGCGGAGCTTCAACGACGCGCAGCAGATCGCCGACCGGTTCAAGGACTCGGTGCCCGTGATCCTGAACCTCCAGTCCGCCGACACCGAGCTCTCGAAGCGGCTCATCGACTTCGCGAGCGGGCTCACGTACGCGCTCGACGGCAGCATGCAACGCGTCGCGGACAAGGTGTTCCTGCTGACGCCGAAGAACGTCGAGGTCTCCGCCGAGGAGCGCGCCCGTGCGCTCGATCCGGCCGGCGGATTCTTCAACCAGGCCTGAGACCGCGTAGGCTCTCCGCACAGGAACCGCTCGAACGGGGGAGAATGCAGGGCCGTGGGCGACGCGGGCGTCGGCTCGTTGCTGCTGGCCGACGTGGGAACGTCGGTCCAGCGCTTCGTGTCCGTGTTCGTGGGGGTCTATGTTCTCCTGATCTTCGCGTACATCATCGCCTCGTGGATCCCCGGTGGCGGCTCGCCGACGCTCGAGCGCGTTCGGCAGTTCCTCTACGACGTATGCGAGCCGTACCTGAGGCTCTTCCGGCGCTTCATCCCGCCGCTCGGCCCGCTCGACCTGTCGCCGATCGCCGCCGTCTTCGCGCTCTACCTGCTGGGGATGCTGGTGAACGCTCTCATCGATCGAGTTCTCTGAGGAGGAGGCAAGGCAATGGCCCTGACACCGGTTGAAGTGCGGCATCTCGACCTGCGGCGGGGGTTCTTCGGCTATCGCCGCTCGAGCGTCGAGCGGGCGATCGAGGAGGTCGCCGACAGCTTCGAGACCGTCTGGCGTGAGCGTGCCGACCTCGGCGAGCGCGTCCACGCGCTCGAGAGCGAGGTCGCGCGGCACGTCGAGCTCGAGACGCTGCTCCGCTCGACGCTCGTCTCTGCGGAGAGAGCCGCCCAGGACATGAAGGAGCAGGCGCGCCGCGAGGCCGACGTGATCGTGCAGGAGGCGAACGCCGAGAGCAGGCGCCTGCTGCGCGAGGCGATCGCGGACAAGGAGCAGCTGCTCGCCGAGACGCACCGCATCCGCACGATGATGCGGGCGGCGCTCGACATCATCTCGGACGGCGATCCGGGCGAGGAGACCTCCGCCGAGGACGAGGAGCCGGGCCCGCCGGCTCCTGCGGAGGCAAGGATCGAGCGGCTCGCCGGATAGCTCCTCCATCGCCGGCCCCCGGCGCCACTATCCTTGGGGCGTGCGGTCGACCGTCCCTATCCGGAATGCCTCGCGTGCGCGCGGCGCCACGAGGCTCCACGTCCGGGTCGCGCCCGGCGCGAGCCGGTCGGCCGTCGTGGGACGGCTCGGCGATGCCTGGAAGATTCGCGTGCGCTCGGCGCCCGAACGCGGCCGCGCCAACGCCGACGTGGCGCGGCTTCTCGCGGACGAGCTGGGGCTCGCGCCGCGCGACGTCAGGGTCGTCACAGGGCACACGTCGCGCGACAAGATCGTCGAGGTCGTCGGGCTCTCGCTCGAGGAGGCGGAACGGAGGCTCGCGTCCGCAGGGGAGCGCGCATGACCGGCACGTACGACGACCGCCGCACGGAGCTCCTCGCGATGCGCGGACGCATCCTCGGCGCGGCCCAGGACATCGTCGACGGCGACACCGACGACAGCGAGCTCTCGAGCGCTGCGGGCGACCAGCATCTCGCAGACCACGCCAGCGAGATGTTCGACCGCGAGGTCGACGAGTCGCTCGAGGAGAACGCCGAGGGGATCGTCCAGGAGATCGACGCGGCGTTGCGCCGCATCGAAGAGGGCACGTACGGGACGTGCATCCGCTGCGGCAACCCGATCCCCGAGGAGCGCCTCGCGGCCGTCCCGTACGCAGTGCTGTGCGTGACGTGCAAGCGCGAGGAGGAGCGCGCATGAGCAACGCTCGCCTCCGGCTCGCGTTCGTGGGGGAAACCATGTTTCCCCCACGAACCCCCTTCTTCTGGAGAGCGTGGGGAACCTCCCGGTTCCCCACACCCCTCCCCGCTCATACGCCAACCGAGGTTGACCTATGAGCGAACCTGCCCGCGCGGAGCCTCCTCGCGCGCCCCTCGAGGTCCGGGTCGGCTCGTCGACGAACGCGCTGCAGCCGATCCCCGGTGCCTCGCGGTCGCTCGCAGCAGGCACCGTGCAGTGGCTCGAGCTCGCGCTCGTCGCCGTCTCGGCCGCGTGTGCCGACCAGCTCACGAAGGCGCTCGTGTCGGGTCGCCTGGCGCTCGGGGACGCGGTCGACGTGCTCGGGCCGTTCACGATCCACCACGTCCGCAACACCGGGATCGCGTTCGGCCTCTTCGCCGACTCGACCTCCGTCGTGATCGTCCTCACCGCCGTCGCGATCGCCACGCTGATCGTCTTCTTCGCGCGCTCCGGGCGGCGCCATCCGCTCCTGCCGGTGGCCGTCGGCCTCGTCCTCGGCGGCAGCGTCTCCAACCTCGTCGACCGGCTGCGGCTCGGCTACGTGACCGACTTCCTCGATCTCGACTACTGGCCCGCGTTCAACCTGGCGGACACGTTCATCGTCGTCGGGGTCGGCCTGCTCTTCCTCTCGTTCGTGGCGGCCGACCGCTCGAGCGCGGCCGTTGGCAGCTCACCGCTCTCGCGTTCCTGACTCCGACGCCGGGAGGCGGCTCGATGCCGTCGTCGCGGAGGTGCCGGGGGTCGGGACCCGCACGCTCGCCGAGCGGCTCGTGGGCGACGGCGCCGTCCTCGTCGACGGACAGCGCCGGTCGAAGAGCCACCGGCTCGCCGGTGGCGAGGAGCTCACCGTCGAGCTTCCGGCGGCGCGCGACCTCCAGGCGGTCGAGCTTGCGCTCCAGGTCGTGTACGAGGACGAGCACCTGCTCGTCGTCGACAAGCCTGCCGGCCTCGTCGTCCATCCGGCGGGCCCCGACGAGCGCCCGACGCTCGCGCACGGGCTGCTCGCGCTCGGGGCCGCCGGGGGCGATCCCGAGCGGCCCGGAATCGCCCACCGGCTCGACCGCGACACCTCCGGCCTGCTCGTCGTCGCGCGCTCCGA
>DATBIQ010000135.1:0-3923 GCA_036556865.1 Gaiella sp. | reverse complement strand
CGAGCGCACACGGCTCTGGGTGTACGTCGCGTTCGGCATCGTCTTCACGCTGATCTACTCCTTCGTCTCCCACTGGATCTGGAGCCCGGACGGCTGGCTCTTCTCGAAGGGCATGCAGGACTTCGCGGGCTCGACCGTCGTCCACTATCAGGGGGCGCTCGCCGGCCTCGCGGGAGCGCTGCTCCTCGGGCCGCGGATCGGGAAGTTCGTCGACGGGAAGCCGCAGCCGATCCCCGGCCACAACATGGCCTACACGACGCTCGGCGTGATCGTCCTCTGGTTCGGCTGGTTCGGGTTCAACCCCGGCTCGACGCTCTCCGTCGACTTCGGCGGCGTGGGGTTCTTCGCGTACGTCGCGATGAACACGAATCTCGCGGCGGCGGCGGGCGTTCTCGGCGCGGTGACGGCGTCGTGGATCGTGATCAAGAAGCCCGACCTCTCGATGATGCTCAACGGAGCAATTGCCGCGCTCGTCGCGATCACGGCCGCATGCGCGTTCGTCGCGCCGTGGGCGGCGATCGTGATCGGCTTCGTCGCGGGGGTGATCGTCGTCGCCGGATCGCTGCTCGTCGAGCGGCTGGGCATCGACGACCCGGTCGGAGCGCTCGCGGCGCACGGCATGGCGGGCGTCTGGGGAACGCTGTCGCTGGGCTTCCTGACCGTTCCCGAGCTGGCCGAGAACCTCGCGACCGGGACGGGAGGGCTCCTGTACGGCGGCGGCCTCCACCAGCTCGGCGTGCAGCTCCTCGGGCTCGTCGCCGTCGGCGCCTTCACGTTCAGCGCCTCGTTCCTCGTGCTCGGCCTGATGAAGGTGACCGTCGGGATCCGCGCCGAGCCGCACGTCGAGAACATGGGCCTCGACGTGTCCGAGCACGGCATGTGGGGCTATCCCGAGTTCTACATCCCGGTTCCCGGCGGCTACGGGACCGAGCACCACGGCCCGCACGCGGTGACCCCTCCGCGACCTGCTCACCAGCCGGCGCCCGCGGCCGCGAGCGCCGGCTGACCCTCCGCCTCCGGGATCCGCCTGGCGGATCCCGGAGGCTCACTGCAGCTCGTAGGTGACGCTCACGGACGCCTCGGTCTCCTGGGGCCCCGAGACGACCGGCGTCGAGTCCTGCGCTGCGGAGGCCTTCGCCGCGAACGGGATCGGCGCGGAGCCCGACTCGACGATCGCCGTGACGCCGCCGAGCGAGCGGCCGGCGGCCTTCGCGAGCACCGCCGCCCGCTCCTTCGCGTCGTCGACGGCCTTCGCGAGCGCCTGGCGGTAGAGCTCGTCCGCGTCGGAGCGCGAGAGGGACGGCCCGTAGATCGTGTTCGCCCCCGCTGCGACGGCGGCGTCGATCAGGGCGCCGGCGCCGTTGAGCGTCGTCTCCGCGGACGCGACGTTCGAGGCGACGAACCCGTTCGGCTGGCCGTTCTGGTCGAAGGCCGTCGAGAGCGAGACGGTCTGCGTGGTGACGTTCTTGCCTCCGTTCGCGCGGAGCGCGTCGATGACCTTCTGCATGGCGGCGCCGTTGGCCGAGAGGGCGCCCTTCGCGGTCGGGGCCCGGGTCTCGACGCCGGCCGAGATCTCCGCCCGGTCGGGGACCGCCGTGACGACGCCCGTGCCCGTGACGGTGACCGTGTCGGTGGCGGCCGCGGGGTCCTCGGCGCCCGCCCCCTCCGGGCGGAGCACGCCTGCGAGTGCCGCGGCGGCGAGCAGGATGCCGGCAGCGAGTGCGATGCGCTTCATGGGATGTCGTCCTCCGGAGGTCGGTTGCTGCTCCGTCTACGTCGCCGGCGTCCCCCGGCGTCACAGCGCTGTCGGACTTCGAGTCCGACACCGCACGTCCTGCGGCTGCGCTAGCGACCCTGGCCGAAGCGGCCGCGGGCGGAGGCGATCGCGTCCCGCACGCCTCCCGGCCCCGGGGCGGGGCGAGCGGCGACGCTGTCAGCGGGCGTCGTGCCGCTCCGGAACGACCCGTCGCGCACGGATGCCGCGACCTGCTCGTGCGCCTCCCGGAACGGGATGCCGCCGCGGACGAGGTCCTCGGCGACGTCGGTCGCGAGGAGGAGCGGATCGGAGACGGCGTCCTCGAGCCGCCCGCGGTCGGCCACCAGCCCGCTCACGAGCACTGTCATTCCACGGAGCGCGAGACGCACGTCCGACCGTGCGGCGAACAGCGGCGTCTTGTCCTCCTGCAGGTCGCGGTCGTACGCGAGGGGAAGCCCCTTGACCGTCGCGAGGAGCCCCGTGAGGCGTCCGATCGCCGTGCCGGCCTTTCCGCGCACCAGCTCGGCGACGTCGGGGTTGAGCTTCTGCGGCATCATCGACGAGCCGGTCGAGGCCTCCTCGGGAAGGCGCACGAACCCGAACTCCGACGTGGCCCACAGCACGATCTCCTCGCCGATCCGCGAGAGATGGACGAAGAGCGCCGCGGCGGCGTAGAGGTAGTCGAGCGCGAAATCGCGGTCGGCGACGGCGTCGATCGAGTTCCGGAGCTGCCCCTCCGGCGGGTCGATCCCGAGCGTCGAGCCCGCGAGCGCCCCCGCGCCGAGAGGGCTCGGCCGCGCGGACTCCGCCGCCGCGGCGAACCTCGTCCGGTCGCGCTCGAGCATCTCGACCCAGGCGAGCAGGTGGTGGCCGAGCGTCACGGGCTGACCGCGCTGGAGGTGCGTGTATCCCGGCATCAGCGTCTCGGCCTCGGTCTCCGCGAACGAGAGCGTCACGAGCGCGAGCGCGTCGATCTCCTCGCGTCCCTCTGCGCATGCGTCGGCGACGAAAAGGCGCAGCGCGGCGGCAACCTGGTCGTTGCGCGAGCGGCCGGCATGGATCTTGCGCCCGACCGGCCCGAGCGCCCGTTCGATCGCCGAGTGCACGTCCTCGTCGGTCTCGAGGATCGTCTCGGGGTCGTGGGCGATCGCCGCGAGCCGCTCCTCGACCTCGTTCAGCTCGTCCCCGCTGAGGAGCCCCGCGCCGTGGAGGCGAGCAGCATGCTCCGCGCTCGCCTGGCAGTCGTAGGGAAGGAGCTCCGCGTCGTTCGCGCGGAGCAGCTCCCAGACCGCGGGGTCGAGCGCGGCACCGACGCGACCTGACCAGAGCGTCATGCGCCGATTCTCCCGGATCGTGCGGTGCCGCGGCGCGGTGACGCCCTGATGCGTGGTTGCGTCGTCGTACGACGGTGCTCGCTCGCCGCTTGCTCGCTCCACGAACGGCGAGGGGCCGGCATCAGCCGGCCCCTCGTGTCGTGCATCAGCCGCGAGGGCTGGGTTACATCATCCCGCCCATGTCCGGCATGCCGGCGGGAGCCGCCGCTGCCTTCTCGGGCGCCTCGGCGACGACCGCCTCGGTGGTGAGGATGTTCTTCGCGATCGACGCCGCGTTCTGCAGCGCCGACCGCGTCACCATCGTCGGATCGATGATCCCCGCCTTGACGAGGTCCTCGATCTCGCCGGTCTCGACGTTCAGGCCCTGGCCCTTCTTCGCCGAGCGGACCTGGTTGACGACGACCGAGCCCTCCAGCCCCGCGTTGAACGCGAGCTGGCGGACGGGCTCCTCGAGCGAGCGGAGGATGATCGACGCGCCCGTCTTCTCGTCGCCCTCGAGCGACTCGAAGTTCTTCTTCGCCGCGTCCGCGGCGTTGAGCAACGCGACACCGCCGCCTGCGACGATGCCCTCCTCGAGCGCCGCGCGGGTCGCCTGCAGGGCGTCCTCGACGCGGTGCTTCTTCTCCTTCATCTCCGTCTCGGTCGCAGCGCCGACCTTGACGACCGCAACGCCGCCCGACAGCTTCGCGAGGCGCTCCTGGAGCTTCTCGCGGTCGAAGTCCGAGTCGGTCGTCTCGATCTCCGACTTGAGCTGCTTGATGCGGCCCTTGATCGCCTCGGAGTCGCCGGCCCCGTCCACGATCGTGGTCGAGTCCTTGTCGATGACGATCTTG
>DATBIQ010000134.1:0-6789 GCA_036556865.1 Gaiella sp. | reverse complement strand
GAGCAGACCGTCTTCGGCGGCGAGGCCGTGCTGCCGGTGATCCCCCGGTGAGCGGCGTAGGCTCGCCGGAGCCACCCAGAAGCGTAGGTGCCGGCTTCGCCGGCGCCGGAGCGGGCATCGACTGGTGCACCGTGCCGGCCGGCCCGTTCGCGATGGGGCGCGACGCGGCCGACGCGTACCCGCCGGACGAGGACGAGCGCCCGCGGCGCCTCGTCTCGCTCGCGGCGTTCCGAATCTCTCGCGTGCCCGTGACGAACCGCCGCTTCCACGGCGAGGGCGACGAGCGCCCGGTGACGTACGTCACCCGCGCCGAGGCGGAGGCGTTCTGTGGGCGCGAAGGCGTCCGACTGCCGACCGAGGAGGAGTGGGAGGCCGCTGCGCGCGGCGCCGACGACCGTCTCTGGCCGTGGGGCGACGCGCTGCCGGACGGCTCCCGCGCGACGTTCGCCGCAGGGATCGGCTCGCCCTCGGAGGTCGGGTTGCATCCCGCCGGGGAATCGCCGGTCGGCGCGCTCGACATGGCGGGGAACGTCTGGGAGTGGACGAGCGGTGGCGCCGTTCGGGGCGGCTCCTACCTGAGCGGGCCGGACGAGCTCCGCTGCTCCTACCGCCTCCCGATCGATCCGGCGGCCTGCGACCCGTATGTCGGGTTCCGCGTCGTCGCCGCCGACCCGTCGGCGGACTTCGACTGGGTCGACGTTCCCGCGGGCGGCTATCCGGTCGGGCGGAGCCCGGAGGAGGAGCACGACGTCGTCGACGTCGCTGCCTTCGAGCTCGGGCGCACGCCGGTGACGAACGGGCAGTACGCCGCGTACGTCCGCGACTCCGACGCAGTGGGGCCGCCGCACTGGCCGGCCCCCGACGACCATCCCGTCGTGCTCGTCGACTGGCACGACGCCTCGGAGTTCTGCGCCTGGGCCGGCGGCAGGCTGCCGACGGAGGCGGAGTGGGAGAAAGCGGCCCGCGGAACCGACGCCCGGCGGTATCCCTGGGGCGACGAGGAGGATCCGAGTCGCGCGGCCGTCGGCGCCGGGCTGAAGCACGGCACCACGGCGCCGGTCGGGGCTCACCCGCGCGGCGCGAGCCCGTACGGTCTCGAGGACATGGCGGGCAACGTCTGGGAGTGGACGTCGACGGAGACGGCCGACGGCGAGCGGATCCTGCGCGGCGGCTCGTACGCGAGCCCGGGCCTTTCGTGGGCCCGCTGCGCGATGCGCAGCCGCAGTCGCCCGCTGCGCCGCCAGGCGCACATCGGCTTCCGCGTCGCGAGGGATGCCCGTGGGCGTTGAGGCCGACCGGCTCCGCGACCTGACGTTCGAGCTCGTGGAGGTCGCGAGCCCCACCGGTGACACCGCCGCGGTCGCGCGCCTCTACGCGCAGCGGCTCGCCGAGATCGGGATGGACGTGGAGGTGCTCGACGACCCGTTCCCGGCGACGCCGATCGTCGTCGGCCGCCTGCGCGGCGGCGAGCCGGGGCCGGCGATCGTCCTCAACGGCCACCTCGACACGGTTCCGATCCCCCACGACGCGCCGCGGGTCGAAGGTGGGCGGGTGTGGGGCCGCGGGAGCGCGGACATGAAGGGCCCGGTCGCGGCGGCGACGGAGGCCGTGCGCGTTCTGGCGGAGTCCGGGCGCTCGTTCCCCGGCGAGGTCGTGCTCGTCGCGATCGGCCTCCACGAGGCTCCGGGCGGTCGCGGGGAGGACCTGACGTGGCTCCTCGGCGAGCACGGATTCGCGGCCGACTACGCGATCGTCTGCGAGCTCGCGGGCGACCGGCTGGTCGCGGCGCACATGGGCCAGGCGACCGTGGAGATCGAGATCACGCGCGAGGGCATCGCCACCCACGAGCTGCAGACGGCGGCCGGGACGCCGAACCCGATCCTCGTCGCGGCCCGCGTCATCGAGGCGGTGCGGGCGCGAAACGAGGAGCTCTCCGCGACCGAGCATCCCTGGGTCGGCGCCGAGACGTACTTCCTCGGCGAGGTGCACGGCGGCGACTTCTACAACCGGCACCCGGCCTCGTGCCGGCTGGTCGGGACGCGGCGCTGGGCGCCCGGCAACACGCTCGGTGCGGTGCAGGCGGAGTACGACGAGCTCGTCGCACCCATCGCGGCGGAATCGGGCTGCGCGATCGACGTGCGCCTGAAGCTCGTCCGGGACGCGTACTCCATCGACCCAGACCACCCGCTCGCCGTCGCGCTTCGCGAGGGCTACGAGGCCGTGACGGGCGCGCCGCTCGAGGTGACGGGAGTCAAGGTCGTCGCCGACGGGGCGGTCTTCCAAGCGGTCGGCGGCATCCCGACCGTCTACCACGGGCCGCGCGGGGAGGGGGCGCACGCGGACGTCGAGTCGATCGCCGTCGAGGAGCTCGTCCGCTCGACCGAGATCTACCTCGCGACGCTCGAGCGCCTGTGGGCCCGCTGAGCCGGTGACGGGCACGACGTACGAGGAGCTGCGCCGGTCGTTCCGGTGGCAGCTTCCGTCGACGCTCAACCTCGGGGTGGACGTCTGCGAGCGGCAGCCGCGCGACGATCCGGCGATCCTCGTCACGGACGGGCGCGCCGTCACCCGGACGGTCACGTTCGGCGAGCTCGCAGACGACTCGAACCGGCTCGCGAACGCGCTGCGCGGGCTCGGCGTCGACCCGGGCGACCGGATCGGCATCGTCCTCCCGCAGCGGCCGGAGACGGCCGTCGCGCACATCGCGGCCGCCAAGCTCGGCGCGATCGCCGTCCCGCTCAGCGTCCTCTTCGGGCCCGACGGGCTCGAGACGCGGCTCCGGGACGCCGACGCTCGGGTCGTCCTCGGCGAGGCCGAGCCGCTCGAGCGCATCGCCGGGCTCGGGCTGGACGTCCCGCTCGTCGACGTCGACCGCGACCTCACGTTGCTGCTCGCGGACGCCTCGCCGCGCTTCGAGGCGGTCGCGACGACGCCCGACACGCCGGCGCTGCTCGTCTACACGTCCGGGACGACCGGACCGCCGAAGGGAGCCCTCCACGCGCACCGGGTGCTCCCGGGCCATCTGCCGGCCTTCGAGCTCTCGCACGACTTCTTCCCGCAGCCGGGCGACCGGATCTGGACACCCGCGGACTGGGCCTGGATCGGTGGCCTGTACGACGTGCTCATGCCGGCGCTCCGGCACGGCGTCCCCGTTGTCGCGTACCGCGGTGGCCGTTTCGATCCGGAGCGGGCGTTCGACCTCGTCGCCCACGTCGGCGTCCGCAACGTGTTCATGCCGGCGACCGCGCTGCGCCTCATGCGCAGCCACGACCCGGGGACGCCGGTCGCGCTGCGGACGGTGGCGAGCGGCGGTGAGACGGTCGGCGCCGAGACGGCCGCCTGGTGCGGCGAGCGCTTCGGAGCGCGCCTCAACGAGTTCTACGGGCAGACGGAGGCCAATCTCCTCGTCGGCAACTGCGCGGCGTGGGAGGCACGACCCGGCTCGATGGGGCTGCCGTATCCCGGGCACGACGTGCGGGTCGTCGACGGCGAAGTCTGCGTCCGCGTGGAAGGGGATCCCGTGATGTTCCTCGGCTACTGGCGCAACGAGGACGCGACGGCGGCGAAGGTTCGTGACGGTTGGCTCTTCACGGGCGACCAGGCGGAGCAGGACCCCGACGGCTACCTCCGGTTCCTCGGGCGCGACGACGACGTGATCTCGAGCGCGGGCCACCGGATCGGCCCGGGCCCGGTGGAGGAGTGCCTGATCCGCCATCCTGCGATCTCGCTCGCCGCGGTCATCGGCTCGCCCGACGCGGAGCGCGGCGAGGTCGTGAAGGCGTACGTGGTGGTCGCTCCGGGGGTCGTGCCGACCGACGAGCTGGCAGGGGAGCTCCAGGCGTTCGTGCGCGAGCGTCTCTCGGCCTACGAGTACCCCCGTGCCGTCGCGTTCGTCGACGACCTGCCGCTGACGGTAACGGGGAAGATCCGGCGTGGCGAGCTTCGCCGCCGCGACCGGGAGGCCTCGCGGAGGGCGTGCGCGTGAGCGGGATGCCGTCCCGCGAGCTCGGCGAGCGCTGGCCGGGCCTCATCCCCGTGGGTGGACATCCGGCGGTCGACATGCCGCGGCACGTCGTCGAGGCGGTTGCTCGGGCGGCCGAGCGGGCGCCGTACGCGCCGACGAGAGGCCTGCCCGCCCTCCGGGAGGCGATCGCGGCCGTGCACGGCGTCGACCCCGACCGGAACGTGATCGTGACGCTCGGCGGGATGCAGGCGCTCTACCTCGCGGCCCGGGCCTTTGGCGCACGGACGGTCGCGCACGCGCCGGCGTTCTTCTTCCCGCAGCTCGTCGAGGCGGCCGGTGGGACCTGCGCCGTCGCCTACGACTGGGACGAGTACGCCGAGCTCGTGGGAGCCGAGACGACCCTCGCGATCGTCAATACGCCCGTGAACCCGACGGGCTACGCGTTCCGCGAGAGCGACCTCGACGCGATCGCCGACGCGCTGCGCGACTCCGACGCGCTGCTGCTCTCGGACGAGGCGTACGTCGGCCTCCTGTGGGACGGCCACGTGCACCGCTCGCCCGCCGAGCATCCGGAGCTCGACGGTCGGACGCTCGTGCTCCGCAGCTTTTCGAAGACGTACGCGATGGCCGCGTGGCGGGTCGGCTACGCGGTGGGACCGGAGTGGGCGATCGAGGCGCTCGCGCGCGAGCTGCAATGGCAGGCGCTCGCGATCGACGGCGTCGCCCAGTCTGCGGCGCTCGCCGTGCTCGATGGGCCCCGCGACTGGCTGGACGCCGCCATCGCCGACCTCGCCGAGATGCGACCGCGGGCGATCGCGGCGGCCGGCGAGGCCGGCCTGCGCGCCGAGCTCCCCGAGGGCTGCGCGTTCGTCTGGGCCGCGGTCGAGGGCGACGAGGACGAGTGGAGCGACCGCCTCGCGCGGGAGCACGGGATCCCCGCACTGCCCGGGCGGCACTTCCACGCGCGGACGCCGCACCTCCGGATCCCGTTCGGCGGGCGGCCGGACGCACGCGAGGCGCTGCTGCGGGCGTTCAGCGAAGCACGCCTGCCGGCGTCGCGCCGGTGACCCTGCCGTCGCGCACCACGGCCTCGCCCGCGACCCACACGCCGACGACGCCGTCCGGGCTTCGCTGCGGCGTCTCGTACGTCGCCGTGTCGACGTAGCGCGCGGGGTCGAGGAGGACGAGGTCGGCCCGCTTGCCGACCTCGATGCGGCCGCGGTCGTACAGCCGGAGCAGATCCGCGGCGCGGGAGGTCAGCCGCGCGACCGCCTCGTCAATGGGGATCAGCCCGTCGCGCAGGACGAAGCGCCCGAGGAACCGGGGCGCCGTGCCGTAGAGCCGCGGGTGCGGATGCTCGCCGAAGATTCCGTCGGAGCCGACGAGCTGGCGTCGATGCGCGGCGACCCTGCGCACGGCGGCGTCGCCGGCGTAGTGGATGATCATCGCCGCACCGAGCCCCGTCTCGACGAGCAGGTCGAGCATCGTCTCCACCGGGTCGCCGCCGCGCTCGGCGAGCGTGCGGCCGGCGACGACGACGTTTTCGGGGCCGAGCGTGCCGAGCTGGTTCTCCCAGCCCGGCAGCCCGTGCGCGACGTCGTCGGCGATCCGCCGCCTCGACCCGGGGTCCTGCGCGCGGCGGAGCGTCGCCTCGGCGCCGCCCTCCTGGGCCCACGGCGGGAGCAGCCCGGCGAGCAGGGTCGAGCCCGCGCCGTACGGATACTGGTCGAACGTCGCGCCCGCGGAGTCGACGAGGTCCAGCAGCGGCTCGAGCAGCGCCTCGTCCGCGAGGCACTTCAGGTGCGAGACGTGGAGCGGCGCGCCGGAGCGCTCCGAGACCTCGACCATCTCGCGGACGGCATCCAGGACGCCCGCGCCTTCGTTGCGAACGTGCGGGACGAGCGGCGCGCCGACCTCGGCGGCAACCTCGGCGACGGCGACGAGCTCCTCCGTGTCGGCGTACGTCCCGGGGATGTAGACGAGCCCGAACGAGAGCATGCGCGCTCCGGCGTCGAACGCGAGCCGCACCTCGCGCCGCATCCCGTCGACGTCCGCATCGCACACCTCGCGGATCGACCCGTGCGGGGCGGAGGCGACGAGCGTCATCGACGTGGGCGGCAGCGCCTCGAGGTACTCGGCGAACGTCGTCCACGCCCACTCCGGCGGGCCGTCGCCCTCGAGCGCGCGCAGGTAGGCGCGGCGGCCCTCGCGGTCGCGGACCGGCGCCGGCCCGAGGCCGTCGGGACAGATCACCTCGGTCGTGAATCCCTGCAGGATCTTCGGCGCGAGCAGCGGGTCGCGGAAGGGCTCGAGCGCCGAGTGGGCGTGGAGGTCGACGAAGCCCGGGCAGAGCATCAGGCCCGCGGCATCGACGACGTCGCCCTCGACGCGGTCGCCGATCGCCGCGATGCGGCCGCCGTCGACACCGACGTCGGCGCGGAACGGCGAGCCGTCGCCCGGGTAGACCTCGGCGCCACGGAAGACGAGCATCGGCGCTAGAGGACGGCGAGGAGGCCGCCGTCGACGTACAGGATCTGCCCGTTGACGAAATCGGAGGCGGGGGACGCGAGGAAGACGACGGCGCCGCCGAGCTCCTCAGGGTCGCCCCACCGCCGCGCCGGTACCCGGCGCTCGAGCCACGCGACGAACTCGGGGCTCGCCTGGAGGTCGCGGTTCATCTCGGTGCGGAAGTAGCCCGGGCCGATGCCGTTCGCCTGGATGCCGAACCGGGCCCAATCGGCGCACATCGCGCGCGTCAGCTGGCGCAGGCCGCCCTTGGACGCCGTGTACGGGCCGATCGTCTCGCGTCCCAGCTCGCTGGTCGC
>DATBIQ010000133.1:0-18722 GCA_036556865.1 Gaiella sp. | reverse complement strand
AGTGGTCGTGCTCCTCCGCGACGTCGTCGGGTCCCGTCTCGTCCGCGACGAGACCGATCAGCCGCTCGAGCGGATCGTCGCCGGAATCGCCGCCGCTCGCGAGGTAGCGCTGCAGCGCCTCCCGGATGTGGAACGCCTCCGAGCGGCCGGTGCGGGCGGCGAGGCGCTTGAGCGCCCGGTCGCTCGCGTCGTCGAGGTAGATCTGCTTGCGACGCATACATCGCAGTATACATCACTTTGGGGCCCTCGCCTCGACGGCGGGTTCGCTGACGCGGTGAACATGCCACGGCGGGCGAGGCGCCGTCGTTAGCATCGGCGGGGATGGCGGTCGACACGATCCGCACGCTGCTCGAGCAGGCCTTCCCCGGTGGGACGGTCGACGTGCTCGACCGGACCGGCGGCGGCGACCACTTCCACGTGACCGTCGCGAGCCCGTCGTTCGACGGCGTCTCGCTCGTCGAGCAGCACCGGATGGTGAACCGCGCGCTCGCCGCGCCTCTCGCGGACGGCACGATCCACGAGCTCCGCATCACGACGAAGGGAACCGAAACGCCATGACGCTGCGCGACCAGATCCAGCACGTGATCGACGACGAGCCCGTCGCGATCTTCATGAAGGGCACGCCGGAGCGCCCGGCGTGCGGCAACTCGCTCCGCGCGCTCCAGGCGCTCTGGAACGCCGGGGCGCCGATCACGGCGGTCGACATCCTCCCCGACCCGCACATCAGGCAGGAGCTCTCGGCGCTCACCGACTGGCCGACGATCCCGCAGGTGTTCGTGAAGGGCGAGCTGCTCGGCGGGGCCGACATCACCGAGGAGCTCTCCGCCTCGGGCGAGCTCGCGCAGAAGCTCGACGACGCGCTCGGCGCCGACCGCGAGCAGGTCGTGAAGACGGTCGTCCTGGCCGCAACCCCCGCTTAACCGCGCACAACCCGGGGTTCACCGCGCGCTGCCTATAACCGGTGGCGTGAGTGTTTCCGAGACGCCCGATCGCCCAGACGCACCCGGCTCCCGCCCTTCTGGCCGGTTCGCGTCCGCCGCGAGACCGATCGCCGCGCTCGTCGCCGCTTCCCTTCTCGGCGGCGGCGCGGCGCTCGCCGGCGCCTGGGCGTTCGGGGCGTTCGACGACTCGACGACGGTGGTCGAGGCGACGCCCATCGCGAGCCAGCAGTCGGCCTCGTCCGCGGCCTCGCCGTCGATCGACGTCGGCCAGATCTACCGTCAGAGCGGCCCCGGGGTCGTCCAGATCACCTCGACCTCGCGCGGCGCGACGAGCACGGATGTGTTCGGCAACGTCCTCCCCGGTCGGGCGCAGCAGGCGCTCGGCTCCGGCTTCGTGATCGACAAGGACGGCCACATCGTCACCAACTACCACGTCGTCCAGGGCGCCTCGGAGATCGAGGTGAGCTTCTCGAACCAGGACACCGTCAAGGCGAAGGTCGTCGGAACCGATCCCTCCACCGACCTCGCGCTGCTCAAGGTCGACGTCGACGCGAAGGCGCTGACACCCCTCTCGCTGGCCGACTCCGACAAGGTGGCGGTCGGCGATCCGGTCGTCGCGATCGGTAACCCGTTCGGGCTCGAGCGCACCGTCACGGCCGGGATCGTGAGCGCCCTCCAGCGCGAGGTCCGCGCACCGAACAACTACACGATCGACCACGTGATCCAGACCGACGCGCCGATCAACAGCGGCAACTCCGGCGGCCCGCTGATCGACGCGCAGGGCCGGGTGATCGGGGTCAACTCGCAGATCGAGACCGCGAACGGCGGCGGCGGCAACGTCGGCATCGGCTTCGCCGTCCCCTCCAACACGGTGAAGAGCGTCGTCGCGCAGCTCATCGAGGACGGCCGGGTCGACCGGGCGTTCCTCGGCGTCACCCTCCAGGACGTGAGCTCGGACGTCGCCGGCGTGCTGCGGCTCCCGGCCGACAAGGGCGTGCTCGTCGGCTCCGTCAAGCCCGGGAGCCCGGCTGCCAAGGCGGGCGTCAAGGGGGGCACGACGCAGGTCGTCGTCGCCGGCGAGAGCTACCAGCTCGGTGGCGACATGATCGTGGCGATCGACGGCAAGCCCGTCTCCACGGTCGACGCTCTCCGTTCCGCGATCACCGCCCACAAGCCCGGCGAGACCGTCGAGCTCGGCGTCGTCCACGCCGACGGCTCCAAGGCGAAGGTCGAGGTGAAGCTGGGTCGCGTCCCCGAGACCGCGTCGCCGTAGTCCCCAGAACTCGGGTCGGCGGGCGTTCTCCCCTTTCGCCCGCGCCGAGCGCAGAGGCGGATGCCTGCCCGCCTCTGCCACGCGTCGCAGCCCGCGCCCGCGGGCTGCGGCGCGTCTATGCCCGGTGCTCCGCCAGCGCCGCGTGGGTCTGCTCGTAGCCGCGCTCGATGAGGGCCTGCTTGGTCTCGACCGGCCACTCGAGCCCCGCGCGGAAGGTCGCGTCGAGAGCGAGCTCGCCGGGGTCGCCGCGGACGATCGTCGCCGGGAGCGCACGGTCGTGGCGGAAGGGGAAACGGGCGTCGGCGAACTGCTCCTCCACCTTCGCCACCGTCGCACGGCGTCGCCACGGGGCAGCGGCGCGCCGCACGGTCTCGAGCACCTCCTCGCGGAGATCCGCGAGCGCCTGGACCGAGTCGTCCTTCTCGCGCGCGGAGCGCACCTCGAGCTCCGTGTTCCGTGCGACCGTGACGCGCATCAGCCGGAGGATCATGTCCGGCAGGTGCGGCGGCTCCCCGCGCTCCTGCCGCTCCTCGGCGCCGCGCAGCTCGCCGATCAGCGCCCGTACGGGCGGGACGGCGCGGAACGGCTCGAGCCGCTTCCGCAGGCGCGAGAGGTTCTCGCCCGGGGTCCGGGTCGTCCGTGAGATGTAGCGGAACCCGACGATCTCGCGCACGGCGGGGTTGTCGTACGCGTGGCCGAGAGGGAAGTTCCGCACCCACCCCCCGTCCGTCCCGATCACGTCCCCGACCCGCAGCGGGAGGACGAGCGCGCTGATCGCGGCGGAGGCGAGGACGGCGCGCGCCATCAGCTCGGACGGGGTCGTCCGGCTCGAGTAGATCCGCTCGTGCGCGTCGCGCTCGTCGACGTCGCCCTCGGTGACGTCCGTGACCGTGACCACGAGCTCGATCGGCGTCGACCCGAGCTCGTGCGCGAGCTCGTCGATCGGCGCGAGGCGCTCGGCGATCGTCTCGGGGAGCGCGTAGTCGTGCAGGCCGCTGAACGGCGTCTGCCAGAGACGGTTCGGGCGGAAGGTCTCCTCGGGCCGCAGCGCGAGGACGAACTCCTCGAGCGCGTCGAGCCGGTCGAGCGCTCCCATCACGCCCGACAGCGCGCCGGCCGAGGTGCCGTAGATCCAGCCCACGCGCTCCCACAGCGGGTCCTCGCGGACGCGCTTCAGGAACCCGAGCTCGAGCAGCAGCCCGTTCATCCCGCCGCCGGAGAGCACGAGCGCGAGATCGCGGTCGGTCATCGCATCTATTGTGCTGGCGTGGGGCAGGAGGCACCGCAGAGAGGGACACTCGAGGCGGTCGACGAGGAGCTCTTCACGGAGGAGGAGCTCTGGCGCGACGACGACGCGGACAACCACACCGGCTGGTGGTGCGTGCGCACGGATCCCTTCCCTTGCCCTGCCGACGGCTGCACGTTCGTCGCGGAGTTCATGACCGCGGCCCACCTCGTGCTCGTCTGGCAGGAGCGCGACGACCCGAACCTCCTCTGGCACGCCAACCGCGCGAAGCAGGTCGGCCGCAACCCCCGCGTCGTGTCGTACGAGCGCGACTACGGCCCGAGCGCCTCGTACTACGCGTGGGAGGCCGCCGGGCGCCCGGTGCACGGCATCAAGAACGAGCGACCGGTGTCTTCCTGACGTAGGACACGGAAACACCGGTAATACGATTTGACTGGTCGCGGAGCGCCCGTTACCGTCGCCGTGTGATCGAGGGATTCCAGCCGGGCGGCCGTGCGCCCGCGCCCGCGCCGCTCGATCTCGTCCAGGACTTCGTCAACACGGAGATCCCGGACTTCAACCAGGACGACATCGCGACGCCGGCGGCACTCGAGGGGTGGCTCCTGGAGCGCGGTCTCGTCGGGCCCGAGGACACCGTCGACGGCGAGACGTTCGTCGCCGCCCGCGCGCTGCGCGCGGCGCTGCGGGAGCTCGCGCTCGCGAACACGCTCGGCGCCCCGCCCGACGCCGACGGGCGCGCCGGGATCGACGCGGCGCTCGCCTCGTTCCCGCTGGTCGTCCGTGCGGGGGACGACGGCCCCGGCTTCGCCCCCGCGGGCGCCGGCGCCCGTCGCGGTCTCTCGAGCCTCGTCGCCGTCGTCGCGACGGCGCAGGCCGCAGGTGCCTGGGAGCGGCTCAAGGCGTGCCGCCAGGAGAGCTGCGGCTGGCTCTTCTACGACGCGTCCCGGAACCGCTCCTCGAACTGGTGCTCGATGCAGGTCTGCGGAGGACGCGAGAAGTCGCGCGCGTACCGGCGGCGGCACTCCACGCGCGAGGACGGCTGATGGGAAGCGCGTGGTACGTCGTGTCGCTCGCGCTCCATCGCCTGCGCAGGCGCGAGGGCGGCGCGCTCGCGGCGGCGCTCGGCATCGCGACCGCCGCCGCCGTGCTCGCGGGAATCCTCGTCGGCGGAACCGTCGCGAAGGACCGAAGCGTGGCGCAGGACGTCGAGCGATTGCCTGCGGCCGCTCGGGCCGTGCGGACGTCGTGGTTCGGCGTGCCGGCCGGTGCCGAGGAAGCGTGGCCGACGCTCGACCGGCGGGCGCGCGCGGCGCTCGCGCCGCTGCCGGCGGGCGAGCCCGTGTCGATCGCCCTCGTCCGGGAGAGCACCATCGGCGGGGTCTTCGTCGGCCTGGCCGCGGTCGACGGCCTCGCGTCGCACGTCCTGCTTCGCAGCGGACGCCTGCCGCGCACGTGCACAGCCTCGCATTGCGAGGTGCTCCGTCTCCGCGGAACCGGCCGCTTGCCCGACGTGCCAGGCCTGCGCGTCGTCGAGGTCGGAACGGCGACGCTCCGCTCGCGGCAGCTGTTCGGCGACTTCCTCGCCCCGACCGACAACGCGCTCGCAGATGCCGAGCTGGCCCCGGCGCTGGCGCGCGCCTCCCGATATCACCTGCCGGCGCCCGGGCCGCTCGTCGTGGCCGAGGGCGTGGCCGGCCTCGTCTCGTCCCCCGTCCTCGCGAGGTCGTATCGCAGCTACGGCTGGGTACAACCGCTGTCCGCCGGCACCCCGCGTCTCTGGGAGATCGACCGACTGGTCGGCGATGCCGACCGCGCGCGGGCGCGGCTCCAGGCGAGCTCGTCCTCGTGGTCGGTGACCGTTCCGTCGCAGGAGCTCGCCGCCGCCGAGCACGACGCCACCGTCGCCGGACGGCGCCTGCTGCTCGTCGGCGGTGAGGCGGCCGCGCTCCTCGTCGCGTTCGCGGTGCTCGCGGCCGGGGCGCTCCGCCGTGATCTCGCCGCCGCGAGGCGGCGCCTGACGTGGCACGGAGCACGGCGCTGGCAGCGCGCGCTCCTGACCGGCACGGAGAGCACGGCGGTCGGGTTCGGCGGCGCGGTCGTGGGGTGGGCGGTCGGCGCGGCCGCCGGTGCCGTCGCGGCGGCAGCGGCCGACGCGCCGGTGGGAGCAGTCCTGCGGGAGAGCGTGCTCTCACCGACGGGAATCCTGCTGGGGCTCGGCGTCGGCGTCCTCGCGGCGCTCGTGATCGGCGTGACGGTCTCGCTCGAGGCCCGCCGCCGCGGACGGGTCGGGGCGCTCGAGCTCGCCGCGGTCGCCGCACTCGTCGCTGCGCTCGCCATCCTCGCGAGCGGCTCCGTCGACTCCACGGAGCTGGCCGCGGGCGGCGCCGCGCCGGTGGTGGTGCTCCTCCTCCCGGGCCTGCTCGCGTTCGCGGCCGCGGTCGGCGCCTCTCGGCTGCTGCCCGTTGTCGGCCGAACCTTCGCGCGGCGGGGCACGGAAGACGTGAGGCTCGCCGGCGTCTCGGTCGCGCGCGCACCGGGTGCGGCCGGCATCGCAGCCGCGTTCCTCGCGCTCGCCGTCGGCCTCGCCGTGCTGGCGGCGGCGTACCGCTCGACGCTCGCCACGGGCGAGCGCGACGGGGCGGCGTTCGCCGTCCCGGCCGACCTCGTCGTCCGCGAGGACCTTCGCACGCTCGTCCCGGTCCTGCGCGCCGCGCCCCTCTCCCGCTTCGGCGCGATCCCGGGCGTCGAGGCCGCGTACCCCGTTCTTCGCAGCGCCGCGAGCGCCGGCCCCGCGTCGTCGATCTCGGGCGTCACCGTCCTCGGCGTCCCGGCAGAGGCGCTGCGCGCGATGCCGCTCTGGCGGGGCGGCTGGGGGACGAGCAGGAGCGGGCTGGCGAGCGCCGTGGAGCCGCGTGGGTCGACGCGTTTCCGGGGCGTCGTGCTCCACGGCACGGCGCTCCGTCTCGAGGTCGGCCCGAGCCTGCTCTCCTACCGGGCGACCGTCGAGCAACGCGACGGCTCGTTTCGCGTGGTCGAGCTCGGCGCAGCCGATGCACGGCGCCGATCCATTCTCTCCGTGCCGCTTCCGGCGCCCGCAAGAGGAGGACGGCTGGTCGCGCTCGGCCTCGTCCCGCCGCGGATCATCGAGCGCGGCTCGGATGCGGGCGTCGCGCTGCAGGGGACGACGACCGTCGCGCTCGTCGGTGGGTCGCTCTCCGGCTGGCTCGGCGAGAACGGCGTCACCGTCGGCGAGAGCGCCTCGACGGGAGCGCTGAGATTCGACTACGCCGTCACGCCGCAGCGCACCGCGCGTCTTCGCGCCCGGCAGCCGACCGACGACAGCCCGCCGCCGGTGGCGGTCACGCCCGAGCTTGCCGAGCTCGCCGGCGGAGTCGGAGGCAGGCTGCCGCTGCGGATCGCCGGCGAGCAGATCCCCGTTCGCGTGGCCGCCGTCGTCGAGCGGATCCCCGGCACGAGGGGAACCGCCGTCCTCGCCGACCTCGGTGCTCTGTCGACCGCGATCGACGCCGCGTCACCGGGGGGCGCCGGCGTCTCGGAGGTCTGGCTCGAGGCGTCGTCCGGCCGCGACGCCGACGTTGCCGCGACGCTCTCACGGCCGCCGTTCTCGGCCCTCGCGACGACGTCGCGCCAGGCCCTCGAACGGGACGCTCGGCGGGATCCGCTCGGCCACGGGACGCTCCTCGCCCTCGCAGCGGCGGCGCTCGCCGCGCTCGTGCTGGCGGCCGCCGGTCTCGTGCTCGCGATCCGCGCCGACCTGCGCGACGACCGCGGGGAGCTCACCGACCTCGAGGCGCAGGGCGCCACCCCGGGCCTGCTGCGCAGGGTGGTCGCCGCGCGCGCCACGCTCGTCGCGCTCGTCGGCGTCGCCTCCGGCGTCGTCGCCGGCACCGCGCTCGCGCTCCTGGTCACCCGCGTCGTCAGCGTGACGGCGAGGGCGGACGCGCCGGAGCCGCCGCTCGTGACGACGATCGACCCCCTGACGGTCGCGGTCGCGGCGGCGCTCTTCGCCGTCGCGGCGGTCGCGCTCGTCGCGCTGACGACCCGGCGTGCGTTCGCCGACCCGCGTGGGCCGGGCCGCGTGGGAGGCGAGGCGTGACGCCCATCGTCGACCTCCGCGACGTCTTCGTCGTCCACCCCTCCGAAGACGGCGGTGTCGCGGCCTTGCGCGGGCTGACCCTCGCCGTCGACCCCGGCGAGGTGTGCGTCGTGCTCGGCCCGAGCGGTGCGGGCAAGTCGACGCTGGTGCGCGTCGTCGCCGGGCTCGAGCGCCCGTCGGCCGGGCTCGCGCTGGTCGACGGTCTCGACCTCGGCGCAGCGTCGGCGTCGGCCGTCTCGCGACACCGCGCCCACGTCGTCGGCTACGCCGACCAGCACTACTGGCGCGCCCTGGGCGACGAGCTGACCGCGCTCGAGCTCGTCGCGCTGCCACTCGGCCTCCGCGGCGTCGAGCGCCGTGAGCGCGAGCGCCGCGCCGAGGAGCTGCTCGAGCGCGTCGAGCTGCTCGACCGCGCGCGTGCCCACCCCGGCGAGCTCTCGGGCGGAGAGCAGCAGCGGATCGCGCTCTGCGCCGCCGTGTCGCACGCGCCGTCGCTCCTCGTCGCCGACGAGCCGACGGGCGAGCTGGACGAGGCGTCCGCGCGCGGCGTGCTCGGCCTGCTCGGCGAGCTGGCGCGCGACGAGGGCGCCGCCGCGCTCGTCGTCAGCCACGACCCGACGACGGCCACGATCGCGGATCGCGTCGTCCACGTCCGCGACGGCCGCATCGGCGAGGAGCGCCGCGGTGACGGGGACACGATCGTGATCGGCCGCGGAGGCTGGCTGCACGTCCCGGAGGAGACGCTTCACGCGGCCGGGATCGGCGAGCGCGCGGTCGTGCGGCTCGGGCGTGGCGTGATCGAGCTTCGTCCCGCGGGCGACGGCCCCACGGCCGCAAGCGTGCCGGACGCGCCCGCGACGGCGGCCGGAGCCCGCATCGAGGCCCGTGGCGTGTCGCGCCGCTTCGGCCTCGAGACCGCCCTCGAGCGGGTCGACGCGACCTTCGAGCCCGGCATGCTCACGGTCGTCACCGGCCCCTCGGGCTCGGGGAAGTCGACGCTCCTCGCGCTGCTCGCGGGCCTCGACACGCCCGACGAGGGCGACGTCGTGGTCGACGGGGTCGTGCTCTCCGCGCTCGACCGCGACGCCAGGGCGGTCTTCCGCCGTGAGCACATCGGCGTCGTCGGCCAGACGCCCGGCCTCTCCGGGATGCTGACCGCGCGCGAGAACGTCGAGCTCGTCCTCGGGCTGCGCGGGATCGACGGCGTCGAGGCCCATGAGAGGGCGATGGACGCGCTCGCCATCGTCGGCCTCGCCGACCACGCCGTCCGCCGCGTCGACCGGCTCTCGGCCGGCGAGCGCGAACGCGTCGCGCTCGCGCGGTCGATCGCGAGCGGCCCCGGCGTGCTCGTCGCCGACGAGCCGACCGCGCGCCTCGACAGCGCCACGACGCTCGCGATCGGAGGGCTCCTCGCCGATCTCGCCCGCGAGCACGGGACGACGGTGATCTGCGCGACGCACGATCCGCTCCTCGTCACGCTGGCGGGCGCCGAGGTCGCGCTGCGCCGGACGACGCCGGCCGTTGTCTAGACTCGGCGCCGATGGCGACCGCCACCGAGACCTTCACCGTGAGCGGCATCCGCTGCGAGCGTTGCGTGATGCGCCTCGCGAGCGCGCTCGAGGGCCAGCACGGCCTCGACGGCGCTCACGCGAACCTGATGGGCGAGGTCACGCTCACCTGGAACGACGAGCTCACCTCCCGTGCCGCGCTGACGCAGGTTCTCGCCGGCGCGGGGTTCCACGAGCGCGGGTCCGCCTGAGCTCCGAGCTCCGCCGGGAATAGCCGGGCTTCACCGGCCGTTCACCATCCAGGAACGACGTTGATACGGTAGGCCGCGTGGGCGAGCCGGACACGGCCGAGCCGGACGAGGCGCGCCGGATCGCGACGGAAGCTCGCGACCGGGTGCGCTTCGAGGAGGAGGCTCTTGCGCTCGCCGACCAGGTCTACCGGGTTGCCCGACGGTTCGTCTCCAGCCGAGAAGAAGCGGAAGATCTCGTTCAGGACACGTATGCGAGAGCGTTCAGGAGCTGGCAGTCCTACACCCCGGGCACGAACCTTCGTGCCTGGCTCCTGCGGATCCTCACGAACCTCAACGTCGACCGCGGCCGCCGGCTCCAGCGCCGGCCGGACGAGCTCCCGCTCGAGGAGCACGACTACTACCTCGCCAACAAGGTGGCCGAGTCCGGCGGCGAGCAGGTGCTCGACCAGGACCGCGTCGTCGAGCGACTCTCACAGGACTCGATCGTGACCGCGCTCTCCTCGCTCCCCGACGACTTCCGCGACGTCGTCGTCCTCGTCGACATCGGCGACTTCAGCTACGCCGACGCGGCACAGATCCTGGACATCCCCATCGGGACGGTCATGTCCCGGCTCCACCGAGGCCGCCGCCTCCTGAAGTCAACGCTCGCCGAGGAGGCGATCACGTGAGCATGGACGACTGCGGCAAGTGCGAACAGCTCCTGCAGGGCTACCTCGACCGGGAGCTCGCAGACGAGGAGGTCGCGCAGGCGGAGCTCCACCTCGACGGATGCGATTACTGCCGTCGCCGGTACCGCTTCGAGGAGTCGCTTCGGACCTACGTCCGGACGACGGCGGCCGAACGCATGCCGCCCGGGCTGCTCGAGAAGCTCGCCCAGCTGCGCACGACCGGGCCGGACACCTCCACGGTCTGACCTTTCCTAGGCCTTTCGCGCGACCGCGCGCTCGAGGTCGGCGGCCGTGAAGGGCCCCGTCGGCCCGGCACCGGAGGCGTACCGGTAGAGGGCGACGGCGAAGACGCCCCGGGCGGCGCTCCCGAGGACGCCCGCCGCGACGGCGACGAGCACGCCGAGCGCGACGAGGGCGACCGTGACGGGAGCCGATCCGGACGCCAGGCCGAGACAGACGAGGGCCAGCGCGGGAACCGTCCCGAGCAGCGCGAACAGGAGCCCGATCGAGACCGTCCCCACGAGCCCCTCGCCCCACTTCTGCCGGAAGAGCGACGCCGAGCGATCGAGCGCGGCGAGCGGGCCGAGGCCCTCGAGCGCCAGGATCGGGACGACGAGGAACGTCGCGAGGCTCCATGCGACGGTGGCCGCGCCGAGCAGCAGGCTGCCGAGGATCCCGGCGCGTCCGCGGAGTGCCTGGATCAGGAGGTTCACGGTCGTGAGGACGAGGGCCCACCCCGCGATCGCGCCGAGGTTCTGCGATGCCACGGCCGTGGCCGCCCGGACCGTCGCCTCTCGACCGTCGAGGACCTCTGCCGCCGCGGCGGCGAGGGCGACGGCGAAGTACGTGGCGACGAGCGTCGCCAGATAGACGCCGACCACTGCGATGACCCCTGCCAGCCATTTCTCGTCGATGCCGTAGGCGACGGAGGCGGGCAGGAGGAATCCGAGCGCGGTCGCGCCCGAGGCGATCCCGCCGAGGACGACGAGCACGCTGAGCGAGGCGTCGCTCCACACGACGCCGAGGCTCCGCTTCGCGAGATCCCAGCCTGCCGCCGTCCGCCCCACGGCGCCGACGGTAACAGGGGCTCCAGCGGTCGCTCTCGGCGATCAGCCGCGCGGCCAGCTCATCACCTCGGCGACCGGCCGGCGCCACTGCGCGTGGAATGCCGGCCCCTTCGGCCCCGTGGCCGAATACGCCTGCGGCTGCCCGCCCGGCGCGCGGAGGTAGCTGTCCTCCCCGAAGCCGCCCGCGAACGCCATCCACGACGGGCTCGTCGCCGTCACGCGGACGAGGCTCGGTCGCACGACGCGGCCGTTCCCCGTGTGGTCGACTGCCGCCTGCCCGTTCTGGCGGATCACGGAGACGAAGAGCGGGTCGACGACGCGCGGGTCCAGCCGTTGCGTCCCCGCGGTCGGGTAGTTCGCGTGCGAGCCGAGGGCGACGTACGCAACCGGATGCGTCCCACGTCTCGGCGCAGCGGCCCAGGCGCGCCGCACGCCCTTCCCGTGCTGGGAATAGCCCACGGTCAGGGGCCTGCCCTTCGGGTCGACGATCACCGCGACGGACTCCCAGTCACCCTCGTGCACCTGCCAGAGCTCGCCCGGCGGCACGGTCGGGCTGTATGCGTCCCACGGGTACCAGACCCAGTACTGGAGCTCGATCCGCCCGCCGCGCCGCAGCACCGCGCCGTAGACCACCGGCCCGGCACCGTGCGCGGCCTCGGCCGCGACATAGCACGGGGTGGCCGCAGGGCCGTCGGTCGCGTTGCAGCCGCGCTGGTCGAGCCGCTCGTCGGCGCCACCGGCGGGGAGCGGGCCGTCGGCGCGCACCCAGCCCGAGCCCGTCCGGCGCTGCAGGTCGGCGTCGGCGAGGAAGCCGTCCACCGACGTCGGGCGAATCGCCTCGGCGGGATGCAGCACGAGCACGGGGACGTGGCGCGCGAGGAGCGTCGCGGGAGACGGCTGGGCACCCGGCGATGCCCCCGTCGCGGCGGCGAGCGAGAGCCCCGAGACGAACGTCGCCGCGACCAGCAGAGCGCGTGCCATCCCCCGCAGTATCAGCCGTCGAGCGCGGCGAGGTCCTCGGGCGTGTCGACGTCGCCGGGTGCTCCGAGGTCGTCGCACGGCACGAGGCGCGGCGCGACGACCCGCAGGCCCTCGTCCGGGACGTCGGCCCAGACGGCCCGCGCGGCGAGGAGCGGATGGCCCCGGACGCCGCCGTACGAGGCGGCGACGACGTCTCCGCCGTCGGTGCGCCAGCTCGCGACGACGCGCGCGACCGCCTGGGGCGCGAGCAGCGGGCCGTCGGCGAGGATCACGACCGCGGCGTCGACGTCGTCGGCGAGCGCCGCGAGACCGCACCGGAGCGATGCCCCGCCGCCGAGCTCCCAGTCCGGGCAGCGCACGACGCGGGCTCCCGTTCGTGTCGGGTCGACATGGAGGTCGTGTGCGCCCTCGACGACGACGACCTCGTCGACCGGGCTCGCGACGAGCCGCTCGAGCACGCGGGGCAGCAGCTCGTGCTGCTTCGGGGAGCCGAAGCGGGTCGAGGCCCCGGCCGCGAGCACCACGGCGGCGATCCGGCTCACGGCGTCGAGGCGGCCGTGACCGAGCGGACGACGACCGGCCGGAGCGGCTGCTCCGTCGACGGGTCGCCGAGCGCGCCGATCCGCTCGACGACGTCGAGGCCGTCCGTCACCTTGCCGACGATCGCGTAGTCCGGCGGCAGGCCGATGTCGTCACCCGTGACGACGAAGAACTGGCTTCCCGACGTGCCGGCCGGCTCCGCCTGTGTCTTCGCCATCGCGACGACGCCCTTCACGTAGGCGGCATCGGACGGAGGCCGGTCCACTGTCGAGTAGCCGGGGCCACCGGTGCCGCTCTGCGTCGGGTCGCCGCCCTGGATCACGAACCCCGGGACGATCCGATGGAACACGGTGTCGTCGAAGAACCCGCTCCGTGCGAGCGAGACGAGCGACGCCGACGTCGCCGGAGCGCCCTCGACGTCGAGTGTGACGACGAACGGCCCGCACGACGTGTCGAACGTCAGTGTCCAGGTCTTCTCCGGGTCGAGCCGCTCGCTCGGCTGCGTCGCTCCGCCGTCCTCGCGCGGGGCGGGTGCGTCGACGTCCGCGCACTCCGTCGGCGCCGCGCTCGTCTCCGTGGTCGCCTGCGACGCGGTCGTCTCCGTCGCCTGCGACGCGGTCGTCTCCGTCGCCGAGTCGGAGCCGCCGCAGCCCGCGGCGAAGAGCGCGAGCGCGAGAACGAGGAGGACGACGGCCCGCGGCACGAACCGAGGGTAGTTGACGAGCCGTTCGCGGCGCCTGTACTGCTTGCAGGATGCCGATCTCGCTCCACGTGAACGGCGAGCAGCACGTCGTCGACGTCGCACCAGCCCGGCGCCTGCTCGCCGTGCTCCGCGAGGACCTCGCCCTGACCGGCGCGAAGCACGGGTGCGGCGAGGGCGCGTGCGGCGCATGCGCCGTCCTGCTCGACGGGCGTCCCGTCGTGTCCTGCCTCCTTCCCGTGGGGGCCGCCGAGGGACGCGAGGTGACGACGATCGAGGGGCTCGGCGAGACCGCGGCCGCGCTCCAGGAGGCGTTCGTCGCCGAGGACGCGCTGCAGTGCGGCTTCTGCACGCCCGGACAGATCGTGTCCGCCTCGGCGCTGCTCGCGGCGGTCGAGCGACCGGACCGTGAGCGGATTCGCGAGGGGATGGCGGGGAACGTCTGCCGCTGCGGCGCCTACCCGAAGATCGAGCGCGCGATCCTCCGCGCGTCGGGCCAGGACACGGCGTGAAACCGCGCTTCGTCAAGTCCCAACGGGAGATGGAGGGGCGCTTCGAGGACGTCTGGGTGCTCGTCGACGAGGACGACGAAGTGGAGTCGTGGCCCGAGGACGCGGAGCTCGACGTCGTCGGGAAGCCCGCGACGCGGCTCGACGGCCCGGTCCGCACGAGCGGCGCGGCGAGCTACACCGTCGATGTCGCGCTGCCGGGGATGCTCCACGCGCACGTGCTGCGCGCGCCGGTCGCGCGAGCGCGCGTGACGGCGCTGGACGCCGAGGCGGCGCGTGCCACTCCCGGGGTGCGCGCGGTGCTCGCCCCGGGCGACCCGACGACGATGAGCGGCGACCCGATCCTCACCGGCGAGCCGGGCTGGGCCGGTGCCCCGATCGCCGCCGTCGCAGCGGACACGCCCGAGGCCGCCGTCGCCGGCCTCGCCGCGCTCGCGCCCGAGTACGAGACGCTGGCGCCGCTCGACGTCGAGACGGGCCTCGAGGAGCAGCGGTTCACCGAGGAGCCGCGGGAGACCGTCCGCGGCGACCCCGACACGGGGCTCGCGACGGCGGACGCGCGCGTCGAGCTGACGTGCGAGACCCCGGCCCACGTCCAGTCCCCGCTCGAGCCGCACGCAGCCGTCGCGCGCTGGGACGGCGACTCGCTCACGGCCTGGGTCTCCACGCAGGGCATGTTCGACGCACGGCAGGAGCTCGCGCGGCGGTTCGGGCTTCCACCCGAGCGGGTGCGGGTGATCTCCGAGTTCATCGGGGGCGGCTTCGGCGCGAAGCAGGGAGCGGGCGTCGAGGCGCTCCTCGCGGCCGAGCTCGCCCACGCGTCCGGCCGCCCGGTGCGGCTCGCGCTCGGGCGCCACGAGGAGCAGGTCGTCGGCGGGCGGCGCTCGTGGACGAGGCAGACGGTGACGCTCGGTGCGAGACGAGACGGGACGCTGACGGCGATCGAGCTCGGGGCGGTCGTCGCGATGGGCGCGGGCGGCTGGATCTTCCCGGTCGCCGAGCCGGCGCTGTCGATCTACGCGTGCCCGAACGTGCGCGCGATGGTCTTCCCCGTCCGCACCAGCCTGCGCGCGCAGAACGCGTTCCGTGCTCCGGGGGTCGTCGAAGGCGTGACCGTCCTCGAGCAGGCGATGGACGAGCTCGCGGCCGCGCTCGGGATCGACCCGCTCGAGCTCCGCCGCCTGAACCACGTCGAGCTCGACCAGGGCTCGGGCCTCCCGTACTCGAGCAAGCGGCTGCTCGCCTGCTACGACCGCGCCGCGGAGCTCGCGGGCTGGGACGGCCGCGACGCCCTCCGCGAGCCCCGGGCGGACGGTCTCCTCCGCGGCATGGGCTGCGCGACGCAGATCTGGTGGGGCGGCGGTGGCCCGCCCGCGCACGCGACCGTCCGCCTCGACTCGGAGGCGCACGCGCTCGTGACGACCGGCATCCAGGACATCGGCACCGGGACGCTGACCTCGGCGCGGATGGTCGCGGCCGAGGAGCTCGGCCTTCCGCTCGCGCACGTCGTCGCCCGCGGCGGCGACACGGCGCCCAACCTCTACGGCCCCGTCTCGGGCGGCTCGATGACGACGCCCGCGGTGATGCCCGCCGTGCGGAGCGCGGCAGGCAAGGTCCGGCGGATCCTGTTGAGCCTCGCCGCGGACGTGCTCGAGATCGCCGCTGCCGACCTGACGATCGAGAACGGAAGGATCCGCTCGCGCGACGGCGCCCTCGACGTCGAGGTGGTCGAGGTGACGGGCAAGCTCGGGAACGCCACGATCGACGGCACCGGCGCGCGCGGACCGAACCCGGACGGCTTCCGCGTCAACACGTTCGGCTGCCAGATCGCGCAGGTCGCCGTCGACCCCGGAACCGGGGTCGTGACGGTCGAGCGCGTGGTCGCCGTCCACGACGTCGGCCGCATCGTCAACCCGCTCGCGGCGTCGAGCCAGGCCGAGGGCGGCGTGATCCAGGGCATCGGCTACGCGCTCTCCGAGGAGCTCGTCGTCGACCCGACCACGGGCATGCCGGTCAACGGCCACCTCGACGACTACAAGGTGCCGACGATCGCCGACGTGCCGGAGATCCTCGTCGACTTCCCGAACGTCTCCGACCCGAACCTGCCGAACCTCGGCGCGAAGGGGCTCGGCGAGCCCCCGATCGTGCCGACCGCGGCGGCGATCGCGAACGCGTTTGCCCACGCCACGGGACGCCGCGCCGCCGCCCTGCCGCTCACACCCGCCCGGGTCTTGGAGACCCTCGCGTGAGCGCGTACGCGCGTCCCGCGTCGCTCGACGAGGCCCTCGAGCTCCTCGCGACGGACGGGGCCGTCCCGTTCGGCGGCGGCACCGACCTCGCCGGCCAGGTCGACCGGGGGATTCGCGGGCCGCTGACGCTCGTCGACCTGCGCGACGCGGGCCTCGCGACCGTCGAGCCCGAGGGCGACGGCGTCCGCATTGGTGCCGCCGTGACCCTCGCCGAGCTCGGCGCCTCGCCCCTCCTCGAGCCGTACGCGGCCGTCGTCGCGGCGGCTTCGCTCGCGGCGTCGCCGCTCCTGCGGAACGTCGGCACCGTCGGCGGCAACCTCTGCCAGCACACGCGCTGCTGGTACTACCGCGGCGAGGAGTGGCACTGCTGGCTCGGCGGCGGCGACACGTGCTACGCGCAGATCGGCGACCACCGGAAGCACGGCCTCGAGCCCGGCGACTGCATCTCGGCGCACCCGTCCGACCTCGCGCCGGCCCTGGCGGCCTGCGGGGCGCTCGTCGAGGTGCGCTCGGCGGGCGGAGCGCGCGAGCTCGAGCTGCTCGACCTCTACCGCCGGCCGACCGCGGAGGACCGCTCGCTGCTCACGCTCCGGCCCAGCGAGCTCGTCGTCGCGGTTCGCCTGCCGGCACCACCCGACGCCTCGGCGTACCAGCGGCTCGGAGAGCGCGCGGCCTTCTCGTTCCCGCTCGTCTCCGTCGCGGCGGCCCGGCGCGGCGAGGAGATCGCGCTCGTCGCCGCCGGAGTCGCGAACGTCCCGAGGCGGCTCGACGCGTCGGACCCGCTCGCGGAGCTGCCCGGGAACCCGCAGTCCGCCTGGAAGCGCCGCGCCCTCGCGACTCTCGCCGAGCGGGCGCTCGCCTCCGTCAGCCCGGAGTCGTGACCGCGAGCACGCTCGCGAGGTGCACGAGACGGAACGCGCCGCGCTGAGCGCGGCGGCGGTCGCGATCGTCCTCGGTCTGCGCCGCGAAATCCCAGAGGTCGCGCGTCGCGACCAGCAGCTCGCGGATCTGCTCGGTCTCGGCCCGATGCCCGTTCGAGCGCTCGTCGCATGCGTTGATCGCGAGCCCGACGACGCCGTACGTGTCGGAGGTGTGCCGGAGCCAGAGCATCGCGGAGGCCATCGTCAGGTACTGGTGGATCCGGAGGAACGTCACCGGGTGCGAGAGCTCCGTCGCCCCCTGCGGCCTGCCCGGCGTGACGGGATCGAGCCCGTCCGCGATGCGCGCCGAGGTGTCGTGGAGCAGGGCACGCAGCTGCGCATCGTCGAGCCCGCTGGCCCGGGCCGTGCGGACGGCCATGAGCAGCGAGTTCGGCTGGCGCCCGTACGGGTAGTCCGAGGCGTAGACCACCTGCTCCGGCGGGACGAGCCGGTAGAGGTCGAGCAGGTCGAGCGGGCTCCACACCGAGGTGTCGAAGAAGACCCCCGGCCGGCCGGCGAAGTTCTCGGCCATCGCCGCGAGGTCGACGATCCCCGCGTGCGCGACGATCAGCGCGGGCGGGCAGTGGCGGTCGAGCAGGCGGGCGAGGGAGTCGGCGATCGGCGGCAGGCCGCGGCCGCCGTGGATCAGGATCGGCACCCTGCGCTCCGCGGCGAGCGCGAAGACGGGCTCGAGGCGCGGGTCGTCCGGGAGGAAGCGCTGGGCGCGCGGGTGGAGCTTGATGCCACGGGCGCCCAGGTCGAGGCACCGGGTCGCCTCCTCGACGGGGCTCTCGTCGAGGTCGAGGCGCACGAAGGGCAGGAGCTCCGCCGGTGCGACGGCGGCATGGGCGAGCGTTCGGTCGTTGGCCGCGGTGAACGCCGGCCTCCGATCGGGCTCGTCGAGGCAGAAGACGAACGAGCGGTCGATGCCGTAGGCGCGCTGGATCCCGAGCAGCTCGTCCGGGTCACCGGTCATCCCGTCGATGTCCTCGCCGAGATGGGTGTGCGCGTCGAAGACCCGCACGTCGCGCGGCAGCTCGGCCCGCGCGAGCGCCGCATAGCGCTCGAGCAGCCCGTTCGCTCGTTCGATCGACTCCACTCCGTTGAGTGTAAGGACGGTCAGGCCGCCGTGGCCGCGAGGACGCGCTCGACGAAGGCGGCCTCGGGAACGGCCCCCGCCCAGGCGTAGCGGTCGTCGACCACGATCGCGGGAACCGCGTGGACGCCGTGGCGGTCGGCGTCGACCGCGAACTCGGACGCCTCGATCCCGCGGGCCGTCACCCGGGGCGACGCGAGCGCGAGCCGGTACGCCAGCAGCACGGCCGGCGGGCAGTGCGGTCAGGTCGGCGTGACGTAGACGTCGATCGTGACGTCGTTCTCGAGCGCCTCGAGCCGCGCGAGCGTCGCCTCCGTGAGCGACGGCTCTGCCCGCCCGGCCTCGACGATGCCGTGGACGAGCGTCGTCAGCTCGTAGCCGGCCGGCATCCCCAGGTACTCGAGGCCGCCGCCGATCGTCGTCCGGGGCCACGGGCCGGGCTCGTCGTGCTCGACGACCGTCAGCGTCACCCGCTGCGAGAGAGCGCAGACGGCCTCGACGAGACCCCGTGTCAGCTCGTTCGAGTCGAGCTCGCGGCCGCCGGCGGCGAGCAGCGTCACGGGGGTCGCCGCGGGCCCGAGCTCGAGCTGCACCTCGACGTCGCGCTCGAGGCCCTCGAGCACCGAGCGCACCGCCTCCTGCTCCCGCTCGCCGAG
>DATBIQ010000132.1:0-2693 GCA_036556865.1 Gaiella sp. | reverse complement strand
GGGCGGGCGCACGGACGAGATCCGGGGCAAGCGCGTTCTCGCCGTCGAGGACGGGCCGACGCTGACCCACGGGGAGATGAGCTACGGCGCCGCCGTGCTCGCAGCGAAGCAGCACGGCGCCGCCGGCCTCGTCGACCCGCGCCCGTTCGCGGTCGGGTCGATCCGGCGGACGTTCGAGGCCTACCCGCACGTCTCGGAGCTCCTGCCGGCGATGGGCTACGGGCGCAAGCAGATGGAGGAGCTGCGCGAGACGATCGGGAGCTCCGACGCCGAGCTCGTCCTCATCGGGACGCCGATCGACCTGCGGCGCGTCATCGAGATCGACAAGCCCGCGCTCCGGGTCACCTACCGGCTGCAGGAGCTCGGTGACCCGACGCTCCAGTCGATCCTCGAGGCGCGCGGCATCGTCGCCGCGTCCCCTGCGCTCGCCTAGGCGCTCCGAATCCGGAAAGCCGACCGGCTCGGCCCGCTCGTGCTCGCTCCTGCGACTTGTGTTCCACCGCACAAGGAAGGACCGCCCCCGGGAGTCCCCGAAGAACGCGCTCCAAGGCCGAGATGAAGGGGGCTCGAAGGGTCGTGCTCGTGGAACACAAGGTCGATCTCGGGGCTGCCGGGAGCGCGCGGTCGTGCTGACCGTCCTCGCGCTCGGTGGGAACGCGCTCCTCGGTCCGGGGGAGCGTGGCACGGCAGCGCAGCATCGCGCCAACCTCGCCGCGACCTTCGCGGCCGTCGCGCGGCTGCTCGAGGGCGACGTGGTCGTCACGCACGGAAACGGCCCGCAGGTCGGGAACGAGCTCCTGCGCCAGGAGCTCGCGGCCGCCGAGGCTCCCCCGCTCCCGCTCTGGCTCGCGGTCGCGCAGACGCAGGCCGAGATCGGCTCGCTCGCGGCATCCGAGCTGGCCCGCGCAACGGGGAGGCACGTGGCGGTCGTGGTCACGCACGTGGTCGTCGACCCCGAGGACCCCGCGTTCGGGGAGCCGACGAAGCCGATCGGGCCCTACTACGACGCGGAGCGGGCGCAGGTGCTGGAGCGCGAGCGCGGCTGGACGCTCGTCGAGGACGCGGGCCGCGGGTGGCGGCGGGTCGTGGCGTCGCCGCGCCCGCTCGGGATCGTCGAGCTCGACGCAGTGCGGACGCTCCTCGGCGCCGGCCGGATCGTCGTCGCAGCCGGCGGGGGTGGCGTCCCGGTCGTCCAGCGCGACGGGGGCTTCGACGGGATCGACGCGGTCATCGACAAGGATCACGCCTCGGCGCTCCTCGCCGCGGGCCTCGGCGCCGAGCGGCTCGTCGTCCTCACCCAGGTGCCGGGCGTCTACCGGCGGTTCACGAAGGGCGAGGAACCGAGCGAGCTCATCGCCGAGCTCCGTCCGGATCGAGACCGCGACCTCGTCGCCGAGCTCGCGGCAGGCAGCATGCGACCCAAGGTCCAGGCGGCGCTCGACTTCGTGGAACGGACCGGCGGCGAGGCGCTCATCACGAGCGCCGAGGCGGTCGAGAACGGCGAGCCCGGGACGACGGTCGTCCCGGCCCCGAATCCGTGAGCGCGTCGCTCTCCTTCCGCAAGCTCTGTACCTCTAGGATGCGCGCGTGATTCCGGCCCAGCAGCTCAAGGGGCGCCACTTCCTGCGCATCAAGGACTGGGATCCCGACGAGCTTCTCGTCATCCTCGACCTCGCCGACCGCCTGAAGGCGCGACAGCGCGAGCGCGTCCCCCATCGGCTCCTCGAGGGCCGCGCGCTCGGGATGATCTTCACGAAGCCCTCGACGCGCACGCGGGTGAGCTTCGAGGTCGGGATCACGCAGCTGGGCGGCACCGGGCTCTACCTCGCCGCCGGCGATCTCCAGCTCGGGCGGGGCGAGACGATCAGGGACACGGCCACTGTCCTCTCCCGCTACCTCGACGGCATCATGATCCGGACGTTCGCGCAAGCCGACGTGGACGAGCTCGCCAAGCACGCGGAGGTGCCGGTCATCAACGGGCTCACCGACGACTTCCATCCGTGCCAGGCACTTGCCGACGTCATGACGATCCGGGAGCGGCTCGGGACGTTCGAGGACGTCCGGGTCGCCTACCTCGGCGACGGCAACAACGTCTGCCACTCGCTGATGGTCGCGTGCGCGACGCTCGGCATGAGCTTCGTCGCCGCGACCCCCGAGGGCTACGGGCCCACCGAGAGGGTCGTGGGCTGGGCGCGCGCGGCGGCCGAGTCCGCGGGAGTCACCGTCGAGCTGACCGACGATCCCCGCGCGGCCGCGACCGACGCCGACGTCCTCTACACCGACGTCTGGACGAGCATGGGGCAGGACGAGGAACGCGAGCAGCGCCTGGCCGACCTCGAGGGCTTCGGCATCGACGACGAGACCGTGGCACTCGCGAGCGAGCGTGCGATCGTCCTCCACTGCCTGCCGGCGCACTACGGCGAGGAGATCACGGAGGACGTCCTCTACGGGCCGCAGTCGGCCGTCTGGGACCAGGCCGAGAACCGGCTCCACGCCCAGAAGGCGCTCATGGCGCTCGTCATCCGGTAGCGGCGGTGAGCTTCGAAGACCGGGTGCGCGCCGCGCTCGACGGGCTCCCACCGGAGCTGCGCGCGGCCATGGAGAACGTCGAGATCGTCGTCGAGGACGAGAACCCCGAGGACCCCGACCTCTTCGGCCTCTACCTCGGGATCCCGCTCACCGAGCGCGACTCG
>DATBIQ010000131.1:0-3135 GCA_036556865.1 Gaiella sp. | reverse complement strand
CGGCGAGACGATGTCCCCTGTCCGGTAACTCAGGTGGTACTCGCCGAACGAGCCCGGATTGCCGATCGCCCCCGAGTCGAACACGCGGACGGGCTCGGTGCTCGTGTCGTCGTAGACGACCATCTTCCGCGAGCCGACGATCGTGGTCCGCCGCAACTTGCTGGGCGCCAGCCAGGCGAGCTCCACGTGAGCGACGGTCCCGGACGCAAACTCGAGATCGATGAACGCGACGTCGGGGACGTCGGGCATGATGCAGCACCGGCTCAGCGCGCTCACGACGGCCGGCGTCTCGCCGAGCCAGTAGCGGAGGATCGAGAAGTCGTGTGGGCCGAGGTCCCAGACGACGCTGACGTCCGACTGGTGCAGGCCGAGATTGACCCGGCTCGTCGAGATGAAGTGGATGTCGCCGACCTCGCCCGACGCGATCAGCGAGCGGACGACGTTGACGGGCGGGCTGTAGAGGAAGGTGTGGCCCGGCATCAGCAGAAGCCCGTTCCGCTCCGCGAGCTCGAGCAGCTCCGACGCCTCCTCCGACGAGGCCGCGAGCGGCTTCTCGACGAACACGTGCTTCCCGGCCTCGAGCGCGGCTTTCGCGAGCGGGAAGTGCGTCCCCACCGGCGTCGCGATCGCGACCGCCTCGACGGCGCCGTCTGCGAGCACGCGCGCGTAGCTCGTGCGCGGCTTGACGGCGGGGTACCGCCGGCAGATGCGCTCCAGCGGCTCCTGGCGCGAGTCGCAGACCGTGGTGATCTCGGTGACGTCGAGCTCGTGCAGGTTCCGGACGAGGTTGGGGCCCCAGTAGCCGAGGCCGACGACGGCGACGTTGACCGGCCGCGAAGCGCGTCCGTTCCCGCGTCCGTTGCGACCGCCGATCATGCCGTCGTCCGCTTTCGCGCCAGCTCGACCGGCGTGCGGAAGAGCAGCTTGAGGTCGAGCCCGAGCGACCAGCCGCGGGCGTAGGCGACATCCATGTCGAGCGCCTCCCGGAAGGTTGTCCGGCCCCGTGCGGTCACCTGCCAGAGGCCCGTCAGCCCGGCAGGCACGAGGAACCGCTCCTGATGGTGCGGCTCGAAGTGCTCGGCCTCGTACGGGATGCAGGGGCGGGGCCCGACGAGCGACATGTCGCCGCGCAGGACGTTGACGAGCTGGGGCAGCTCGTCGAGGCTCGTCTTCCGGAGCCACGCGCCGACCTTCGTCACCTCGCTCGCGCGGTCGAGCTTGTAGAGACCGTTCGGCCCCACCCCCGCCTTCGAGTCCATCGTCGCGCGGATGAAGGCCTGGTGCTCGCTCTCGTCGACGTCGACGCGCATCGTGCGGAACTTCAGGACCGTGAACGGCTTCCTGTTCAGCCCGAGCCGCGTCTGCCGGAAGAACACCGGCCCGTCGGAGTCGCGCTTGATCCGGATCGCGATGTACGCGAAGAGCGGCGCGGTGAGCAGAAGGCCGAGCGCCGCACCGATGATGTCGATCGACCGCTTCAGCAGACGCGCGGAGGGGCTGAGCCGCAGCGGCGGCAGCCCGACGAGCGCCAGGCCCTCGACCGCGTGCATGTCGACGCGAGGACCGACCAGCTCGAAGAGGCGCGGCACGACGTCGATCTGGACGTCGAGCTCCTGGCACGAGCGCGCGAGGGCGAGGATCTCCTCCTCCCGCTCGTTCGAGAAGGCGATGATCACGCGCTCGACGTCGAGCAGCCGCACGATCTCGGGCAGCTCCTCGGGAGCACCGAGCAGCGTCAGGTGCTCGAGGTCGACGCGGGGCTCCCGCGGCCGGGGGTCGACGAAGCCGACGAGGTTGATCCCGTACTCGGGGTGCTGGAGCAGCTTCCGCGCGACGAGCTGTCCGACGTCGCCCGCGCCGACGATGACCGTGTTCTGCAGGTAGAAGACGCTGCGCCGGCCGATCGCCCGCGCAACGGCGCGGCCGACTGCGAGGAGGACGAGCGCGACCAGCGGGAAGAGCGCGAGCTTGGCGAACGTCGGATCGGCCACCCCCAGCAGCCACAGCGGCAGCGCGACGAGCCACAGGCCCGTCGTCGTCAGGTGGAAGACGCCGACGACGTCGTCGATCGTCGAGTGGTGCGTCCGCTCCTCGTCGCCCTCGTAGAGACCGTGCAGCTTCGCGAGCACGACCCAGAACGGCAGGCTGATGAGGAAGAGGAGAAACTCGTACGGCGCCGAGACGCCGTTCAGCAGCCCGGTCTCACCCGCGACGACCTCGGCGATCACGAACGCCAGCGTCAGCCCCACGAGGTCGGCGGCGAGCAGGAGCCGGCGGACGAGCCACCCCCGGCGCTTCCACGGCTGCGCGGCGCTGCGCCGCGCGAGGATGGCCTGGGTCCGCTGGTCGACGACGTCGATGAGCCGCCGCTCGAACGACGACGCGAACCTCGATTCCGGCTGTGCCCCGGCCGCCCACGCTTCCGTCGACAACGAAACTCCCCCTGCTCTCCCAGTTTTCTGGACCCAGCGACGCGAAGGACGATCCCGCCGTCGCGTAACCTGCCTTCGAGCGTAGGTGCGCCCTCGCGAGGCTTCCAGACCGGACCGAAAACCTCGCCTGTGACGCCACCTAACCTTTCGTGTGGGTCGGCCTCCTGCTCGAGGTTCGGAGGCGGCGCGCCGGCACGCCGGCGACCACGTCGCCGCCCGGGACATCGCGTGTGACCACCGCGCCGGCGCCGATCAGCGCGCCCGCTCCGATGGTGACCCCGCCGAGGATGAGCGCTCCCGAGCCGATCGAGGCGCGCGGCCCGACCGACGTGCGCAGCAGCGTCCAGTCGCCCTCGCCCTGCAGGGCGCCGTCGTCGTTCGTCGCCCGCGGGAGCTTGTCGTTGACGAAGACGACGCCGTGCCCGACGAACACCTCGTCGCCGATCTCGACGCCCTCGCACACGAACGAATGGCTCTGGATCTTGCAGTCGGCGCCGATCACGACCCCGCGCTGGATCTCGACGAACGTCCCGATGCGCGTTCGCGACCCGATCCGGCAGCCGTAGAGGTTCGCGAACGCCTGCACGACGACGTCGTCCCCGAACGAGACGCCGTCGATCAGGCGGTACGGGGCCTCGTTCGCCGGCAGGTCAGCCATGGCCGAAGTAGGAGGCCACGGCGCGCACGACCGCGTCGATCTGGG
>DATBIQ010000130.1:0-2758 GCA_036556865.1 Gaiella sp. | reverse complement strand
CGGTTCGCGCGGTCGCCGATCGCGTGCACCGCGACGGGCCAGCCCGCCGCGGCCGCGGCGCGGATGCCCTCTGCGAGCTGCTCGCCGCTCGTGATGCAGACGCCGCTCCCGTCGAGGAGCCATGCCGTCTGCGAGCCGAGCGTCCCGTCCATGAACGTCTTCAGGTAGCCGAGGCGGAGGAAGTCGTCGCCGAGCCGTGCGCGCAGGCCGAGCTCGGCGAGGAGGTCGACGTGGTCGAGAGGCAGCGACTGCCAAACGCGCAGGGTGAGGCCGTCGCGCTCGTGGATGCGACCGAAGATCGCGTGAGCGCCGAGCCAGCCGTCCTTGTCGTGGATTGCGCCGACACCGCGCTCGGCCGCGATGCGCAGGCCGTCGCGGGTCGCGGCGACCCACTCCTCCTCGGTCACCTCGACGTGGAGGTCGCGGAAGCGCCAGGCCGACTCCTCGCGGAGCACGCCGGTCGGCTCGCCGGCGGCATCCCGCTCGACGACGCCGCCGGGAACCTGCAGGTCGCCGTTCGCCCGGGCGAGCGCCGCGCTGTTGACCCAGAGCGAGTGGTAGTCCTTCGACCACAGGGCCGCCGGAGCGTCGCCCGTGACCGCGTCGAGCGCCTGCGCCGACGGGTGCTCGGCCCACCCGGCGTCGCGCCAGCCGTGGCCGCGGATCCACTCGCCCCGGGCGCGGTGAGCGCCGATCCGCGCGAGCGCCTCGTCGAGCGAGGCGACGCCCTCCAGCTGGACGTCGCTGCGCGCGAGCGACCATGTCGGGAAGTGGACGTGCGCGTCGGTGAAGGCGGGGAGCGCGCAGCGGCCGCGGAGATCGACGCGCTCGGGCGTCGGGAGGGCGTGCTCGTGGGTTCCCACACCGCCGACGATCCGCTCGCCGGCGATCGCGAGCGCCGAGGCCGTCGGGAGCGACGCGTCCATCGTCCGGATGACGCCGTTCGAGAGGATCACGGTCGCCAGCCTAGACCGCTGCCGCAGCCGGCCGCCGCGTCGTCGGGACGCGTGGCGGACGATACGATCGAAGCCCGACCGGAGGATCGATGAGCTTCGACCGTCCGCTGGCCCTCCTCTCGCTCGCCGTGCTCGCCGTGCTCGTGTGCGGGTACGTGCTCCTCTCGCGCCGGCGGCCGCCGTACGTCGTCCGCTACACGAACGTCGACGTCCTCCGCGACGTCGCGCCCCGCACCTCGCGGCTTCGCCGGCATGCCGGCGTCGCGTTCCTCACGATCGCGCTCGTCCCGCTCTGCATCGCGGTCGCCGGGCCGCACGTCGACCGGTCGGCTCCCGTCGACAACGCGACCGTCGTCCTCGTGGTCGACACGTCGCGCTCGATGCTCTCGACGGACGTCAGGCCGACGCGGCTCGATGCGGCGAAGGCGGCCGCGCAGACGTTCCTCGAGCGCGCGCCGGAACGGCTCCGCGTCGGGCTCGTGACGTTCGCGGGAGACGTGAGCGTCGCCGCGAGCCCGACCCACGACCGGGAGCGGGTCCGGCGCTCGGTCGCGGCGATCGACCAGTTCGCGTCCGGCGGTGGGACGGCGATCGGCGACGCGCTCGCCCGCTCGGTGGAGCTCGCGCGCGACACCTTCTCGGAGCCCGGGACTGCGGTTCCTGCGACCGGGCCGATCCCGGTGCGCGGCGCCGTGACGATCCTCTTCCTCTCGGACGGCCGGCAGAACCGCGGGTTGATCCAGGCGGAGGAGGGCGCCTCGATCGCCGCCGACGCCGAGATCCCCGTCTTCACGGTCGCGCTCGGAACCGACCGCGCGGCCGGCGCAGTCGGCAGCAACAGGTTCGGCGGCTACGGCGGGTTCGCCCGCGTCCCCGACCGCGAGACGCTGAAGGCGATCTCCGAGCGAACGGGCGGCGAGTACTTCGCGGCGCGATCGGCGCGTGCGCTCGAGTCCGCGTACGCGGACCTCGGCTCTCGCCTCGGTCGCGCGAAGCGGCCGACGGAGGTGTCGTTCGTCTTCGTCGCCGCCGCAGCCGTCGCGCTGGCGGGAGCGGCCGGGCTGTCGCTCGTCCGCCCCTCCGGCCTGCCGTGAGCGAGGGGCGGGGACCGGCACCCGAGGGCACCGGTCCCCGCAGTGACCTCAGGCCGCCGGCAGGATGTTCTGGTTGACGCGGAAGACGTTCTCCGGGTCGTACATCGCCTTGATCTGCGCGAGCCTCGCGTAGTTCGGGCCGTACGTGGCCTTCACCCGTGCCTGACCCTCGTCGTCCATCATGAAGTTGACGTACGACGCCCCCGCGGCGTGCGGGACGATCGCCTCGTGATAGCCGACCGTCCAGTCGCGCACCGCAGTCGCGGAGGCGGGGTCGGGGTCGCAGCCGATGAAGACCTGCGACCACGTGGCGTCGCGATAGCCGAACGCCGTGTCCTCGACCGCGACGTCGTTGACCGCGCCGTCGACGGGATAGAAGTGCGTGCCGGCCTTGAAGCCGGGCATCCGCTCGTTCCACTCACGGTTGGTCGCGATCGCCTCGTCCGGGATCTCGCGCAGGAACGCCCCGCGCCAGTACCACTGGTCACCCGGGCCGTAGAGCCCGTCGAACGCGCCGTTGAGCGCCGCGATCGGCATCCGCTGGACGCCGTGCAGGAGCGGCTCGACGGCTGACAGGAGCGGCGCCATCGCCTGCTCCGCCTCGTCGTCCGACCCGTCGATCGCCCACACGACGCCGCACACCTTGCGGAGGTGCAGCTCCTCCGGGAACGCCTCCTTCACGGGCGGGATCGTGTGGAAGTTGAAGAA
>DATBIQ010000129.1:0-24844 GCA_036556865.1 Gaiella sp. | reverse complement strand
GCCCGGCCTCCAGTTCGAAGGCTGGGAGTGGCTGGCGCTCGTGCTCGCGACGCCCGTCGTCTTCTGGTCCGGCCTCGGCTTCCACCGTGCGACGCTCCGGAACGCACGGCACCGCGCCGCGACGATGGACACGCTGATCTCCGTCGGCACGCTCTCGGCCTGGACGTGGTCGGCGGTCGTGCTCGTCGGCGGCCTCGAGGCGCACACCTACTTCGAGGTCGCGGCCGTGATCACGACGCTGATCCTCCTCGGCCGCTGGCTCGAGCTCCGCGCCCGCACCCGCTCGGGCGAGGCGATCCGGGCGCTCGTCGAGCTCGGCGCGAAGGAGGCCAGAGTCTTGCGCGACGGCGAGGAGGCGCTCCTGCCTGTCGAGGAGCTCGTCGTCGGCGATCTGTTCGTCGTCCGGCCGGGCGACAAGCTCGCGACCGACGGTGTCGTCGTCGAGGGGCTCTCGGCGGTCGACCAGTCGATGCTGACCGGCGAGCCGGTGCCCGTCGAGGTCGGCCCGGGCTCGGAGGTCGCCGGCGCGACGATCAACGCGTCGGGGCGCCTCGTCGTGCGCGCGACGAAGGTCGGCGCCGATACGGCGCTCGCGCAGATCGCACGGCTCGTGGCCGAGGCGCAGGCCGGCAAGGCGCCGATCCAGCGCCTCGTCGACCGCGTCTCGGCCGTCTTCGTCCCGGTCGTCCTCGGGATCTCGTTGCTGACGCTCGCCGGCTGGCTCGTGGCGAGCGGCGACCTGACCGACGCGTTCACCGCGGCCGTCGCGGTGCTGATCATCGCGTGCCCGTGCGCGCTCGGGCTCGCGACGCCGACCGCGCTGCTCGTCGGCACCGGCCGCGGCGCGCAGCTCGGGATCCTCATCAAGGGGCCCGAGGTGCTCGAAGGGACGCGGCGGGTCACGACGATCGTGCTCGACAAGACGGGGACGATCACCGAGGGCCGCATGTGGGTCGAGGACGCGGTGCCGGCCGAAGGCGTGCGGCTCGAGGAGCTGCTCCGCCTCGCCGGCGCCGCCGAGGCAGCGAGCGAGCATCCGATCGCGGCGGCGATCGCGACGCACGCGCGTGAGGCCGTCGGGCTGCTGCCCGGCGTCGACAGCTTCACGAGCCATGCGGGCGTCGGCGTCGAGGCCGTCGTCGACGGGCGAACGGTCGTCGTGGGGCGTGGGGTTCGCCTCGAAGGCGCGCTCGGCGCTCGCGCATCCGAGGAGGAGACGCGGGGCCGGACGGTCGTTCCCGTCGAGATCGACGGCGCCGCGGCGGGAATCGTCGTCGTCGCCGACAGGGTCAAGCCGACCTCGGCCGAGGCGATCCGCGGGCTGCGAGGGCTCGGGCTCGAGCCGGTCCTGGTGACGGGTGACAACGAGCGCACCGCGCGGACCGTCGCGGACGAGGTCGGGATCGAGCGCGTCCGCTCCGACGTCCTGCCGGGAGACAAGAGCGCGGCCGTCCAGGCGCTGCAGGAGTCGGGCGAGGTCGTGGCGATGGTGGGCGACGGGGTCAACGACGCGCCCGCACTCGCCCAGGCCGACCTCGGTCTTGCGATCGGCACGGGCACGGACGTCGCGATCGAGGCGAGCGACCTGACGCTCGTCTCGGGCGACCTCCGCGCGGCCGTCGACGCGATCCGCCTTTCGCGCCGGACGCTCGCGACGATCAAGGGCAACCTCTTCTGGGCGTTCGCCTACAACGTCGCGGCGATCCCGCTCGCGATGGCCGGGCTGCTGAGCCCCGTCGTCGCTGCGGCCGCGATGGCGTTCTCGAGCGTCTTCGTCGTCACCAACAGCCTGCGCCTGCGGCGCTTCCACTCGATCCGGGAGGTCACCTGATGCACGGATACGCGAAGGACAAGGAGGCGCTCACGAAGCGCCTGCACCGGATCGAGGGCCAGGTGCGGGGGATCGAGCGGATGATCGAGGAGGACCGCTACTGCATCGACGTCCTCACCCAGGTCGCCGCCGTGAAGACGGCGCTCGAAGGCGTCGCGGCGAAGCTGCTCGAGGACCACGTCACGCACTGCGTCGCCGAGGCGCTCGCCTCGGGCGACGCCGCCGTCGCGGGCGAGAAGAGCGAGGAGCTCCTCGCGGCCGTGCAGCGCTTCTCGCGCACGCGGTAGGCGTCCTGTCCGACTCGAGGTCGGGCACCAACGCCTGGTCAGGTCGCGAGCGCGAGCGCGACGAGCGTCGGGAGCACGATCCAGACGCCGGCCATGAGCACGATCGCGACGATCGCGAACGTGCGGCAGCCGTCCTTCGGCGGGACGCCGCAGTGGCCGATGTCCTCCCACACCGCCCGGAGCGGCTCGCGCACCGAGAGCTGGATCCTGTTGCTTGCGAGCGCCGTGCCGCGGAGGACGACCCAGGAGAGGCCGACCCCGATCGCGACCCCGACGAGCCCGACCAGCGTTGCCACCCACCAGCTCGCGAACGTGAACCCGCTCGCGAGCCTCCAGAGCGTCGCGGTGACCGGGATGAGGATGCCCGCGAGGACGAACGACGGCACGCCGATCTCGCGCGACCTCATGATCTCCATGAGCGCCTGGGCGTCGAAGCGCGCGGGGCGCAGGAGCTTCAGCTCGCGCGAGTTGGAGGCGGCCTCGAGCTCGCGTGCCCAGTAGAGGTTCCGCATCTGCGTCACCACGTTCTTGACGTGGGAGACGACGAGGTACCGCGCGACGAGCTCGACGAGCCAGCGGACGACCTGCTTCAACGGCCCGAGCGACGCGCCTGCCTGCGAGCCGCGAAAGCCGTGGCGGCGGAGGCTCTCGAGCGCCTCGATCGCCCGGCGGTGGTCTGCGTCGAACCGCTCCGGCCGCGCCAGCGGCGTTCTCCGGGCGAGCTCCGCCAGCATCTCCCGCTCGCGCGGCGACGAGACGTCGAGCTCGTCGAGGAACAGCGAGATGGCATCGTCGTCGTCCGAGAGGAGCCGCAGCCGCTCGAGCGGGTTGTCGAGCGCCTCGCCGACCGTCAGCTCGCCGCCGTCACCGGCGTGGGAGATGCCCGTCACGGTGAGTCGATCGTACGTCGTTGTTACGCTTCCCGGAAATGAGTGGCTGGGGCCTCTACTTCGTCTTCCTGATTCCGCCGCTGATCATCGGCTTCGTCGTCCAGGCGTGGCTGAAGAAGACGGTCGCGGCGAACATGCAGGTCGCCGTCGCGAACGGCATGACCGGCGCCGAGATCGCCCGGCAGATCCTCGACCGGAACGGGCTGCACGAGGTTCCCGTCGACACGTCCCCGGGCGGGCCGCTGTCCGATCACTACGACCCCCGAAAGAAGTCGGTGCACCTCTCCGAGCCCGTCTACGGCGGCCGCTCGGTCGCGTCGACGGCGATCGCCGCGCACGAGGTCGGCCACGCGATCCAGCACGCGAAGGCGTACGGCCCCTTCCGCGTGCGCTCGGCGATGTGGCCGGCCGTCGCGTTCGCCTCGCAGGCGTGGCTCTTCCTCCTGATGATCGGCCTCTTCGCCCAGATCACCGGTCTGATGACCTTCGCGGTCATCCTCTTCGCGGTCGTCGTCCTCTTCCAGCTCGTCACGCTGCCGGTCGAGTTCGACGCATCCCGCCGAGCGATGGCGCAGATCTCGGACCTCGGCCTCGTCTCGACCGGCGAGTCGCAGGGCGCGCGCAAGGTGCTCACGGCCGCGGCCATGACCTACGTCGCCGGTGCGCTGGCCGCGCTCTCGCAGCTCGCGTACTGGCTCCTCATCCTGAGCCGCAGGTAGCTCCTCACCGTGCGGGTGATCGCCCTGATCGTTCGCGCCGGGGCGGTCGTCGCCGCGAGCGCATTCGTGTTCTCGCTGCTCGTCGACGGCGGGTCGTCCCCGGCGACGGCGGGACCCGATCTCGCCTCCGTCGCGAAGCCGGCGCCGAAGCCGAAGCCCGAGCCGACAGCGCGCACGACCGCGAAGCGCACGGCGCCGAAGGCGGCGGAGGGCGTCGTCACGATCGTCGCGACGGGCGACATCGTGATGGGCTCGACGCCGCACCTGCCCCCCGACGGCGGGCGGTCGTTCTTCTCCGACGTCCAGACCGACCTCGCGGGTGACGTCGTGCTCGGCAACCTCGAGGGGACGCTCTCGACCGGAGGCGGGTCGAAGTGCGGCAAGGGCTCGACGAACTGCTTCGCGTTCCAGACGCCGCCCTCGTACGCGCGCTGGCTCCAGGGTGCCGGCTTCACCGCGATGAACCTGGCGAACAACCATGCCTTCGACTTCGGCGCGGGTGGGCTCGGGCAGACCACGGCCGCGCTCGACCGCGTGGGTCTGCTCTCGACGGGGCGGCCCGGTCAGATCACGGTGCAGCGGGTCGGGGACATCCGCGTGGCCCTGGTCGGGTTCGCGCCGTACCCCTGGGCCCAGTCGCTCACGGACATCGCGGCCGCGAAGCGGCTCGTCCGCAAGGCATCACGACAGGCGGACGTCGTCGTCGTGACGATGCATGCCGGCGCGGAGGGAACGAGCCGGCAGCACGTCACGCGCCGCACCGAGCTCTTCCTCGGCGAGAACCGCGGCAACCCGGCGCGATTCGCGCACGCGGTCGTCGACGCCGGGGCCGACCTGGTGGTCGGCCACGGGCCGCACGTGCTGCGCGGGATGGAGTGGTACAGGCAACGGCTGATCGCCTACTCGCTCGGCAACTTCGCCGGCTACAAGGTCTTCTCGCTCGGCGGGCCGCTCTCGACGAGCGGGATCCTGCGGGTCACGCTCCGCGGTGACGGCACGTTCGAGACAGGCCGGCTGGTGGCGACGCACCTCGTCGGCTCCGGCCTCCCGGCGATCGATCCGTCCGAGGCGGCGCACGGCGTCGTGCGCTCGCTCTCGCGCGAGGACTTCGGCACGCGCGGCGTGAAGATCTCGGCCGACGGCATCCTTTCGCGCTAGCCGTCCGCTCGTTCCCGTTTGCGCTCGCGGGGCGCGCCGGTGCAGACTGGACAGGAGGCGATTCTGGCCGTGAACGAGCTCGTCACCTCCCGTGCCCAGCCTGCGGACCAGCCGCGCACCGCGCGGAAGACGCTGCGCGTGGTCGCAGTGGAGGCGCTCGGCCCGCTGACGATCCTCGGCGGAATCGTCTGGGCGTTCGCGCAGCCCTACCGGATCACGTTCTTCTACCCCGACGGCAAGGGGTTCTGGGACTGGGCCGTCCAGCCTCCGCTCCTCGTCGTGATCGTCGGCCTCCTCTTCTCGCTGCTCGTCGCACCGGGCCTCGTCGAGGATCTCGAGCGGTCGGGCTCCGAGCGCGGAGATGCAGCCTCGAGCTGAGATCGCGCACTGGCTCTTCGCCGGCGGCTTCCTCTTCGTCGGACTCGTCCTCCTCGCCGAGGCGATCGTGGGGCCGGCAGTGTTCCGGCGCCGCGCGTGGCGGGCCTGTCTGTGGCCGTCGCTGGCGCTCATGGCAGGCGCCTGGCTCTGGCTGATCGCGATCTTCTCGACGTTCTCGACGCTCCATCTCGTCGCGCACTCGATCTGGGCCCAGGCGGCGACGGCGGCCGGCGCCGTGCAGCTCGCCGTCGTGCGCGGTCGGCTGCACTCGCAGTACTGGTCGCTCGTGACCGCCGGCGCGCTCCTGATCTCGGGCGCGTCCTTCCTCGTCCACGAGCAGAACGGCTGGCTCTTCGCCCGCTCCGCGTTCCTCCACCACCTGATCGGCTGGACACTGGTCGTGGCGTCGGCGATCCCGATCGGCGAGGCGCTGCGGCCGCGTCGTGCCGTATGGGCCTACGGATTCGCGGCGACGTGGGTCCTTCTCGCGGTGATGCTGTTCGCCGACCGCGACGTCGCGTCGATCTTCGGGCATCTCTCCGAGCTCGCCGGCGGCAGGCCGTGAGACGCGCCCTCCTCGCGGCCGTCGCCCTCGCGCTGGTCGTCCCGGCCGCCGCGTCGGCGCACGCGACGATGAAGGAGGCGACCCCCGCGGAGCAGGGCCGCATCGAGGCGCCGACGGACGACGTCACGCTCCGCTTCGACCAGTCGGTCGTCGCGCCCGCCGACGCGATCGTCGTCCTCGGCGCGGACGGCAAGAATCACGCCGGGGCGATCACGCAGTCGCGGAGCGACACGCTCGTACACGCACACGTCGAGGGGCTCGTCAAGGGCGAGGCGTACACCGTGCGCTGGCGCATCGTCTCCGCCGACGGGCACGTGGCGACCGGCGTCTTCACGTTCGGAGTCGGAGTGGATGCACCGCCGCCGACGGAGGCAGTCGGCTCGTCCGGGATGACGTGGCGCGACGACGTCGCCCGCTGGGCGCTGTTCGCCTCGCTCGCGCTGATGATCGGCGTCGTCGGGATCCGCCTCCTCGTCCTCCCCCGCGTCGTCGACGCGCGCGTCGAGCGTCGCGTCCACCTGCTCGGGACGCTCGGCGCCTTTCTCGCATTGAACGCCGGGATCGCGGGGTTCGTGATCCGCTCCGCGAACGCCCTCCAGGTCTCGGGCGTCGACCTCCTCTACGCCGACCTCTCCCCGTTCGCGGAGTCGACCCGCTTCGGGACGGCGTTCATGGTCACGACCCTCGGCTTCGGGGTCTGCCTCACGATCCTCGTCGTCGCCTGGGTCCTCGACGAGCCGCGCCTGCGCTGGCCGGCCTTCCTGCTCGCCGTTGCGCTCGTCTGGGGGTATCCGCTCTCGGGCCACCAGGCGACCGAGCCCAACGCGACCGCCCTCGGAGAGATCGCGGACTGGGTGCACCTCGTCACGGCGATGCTGTGGGTCGGCGGCGTCCTCACGCTCGCGCTCGTCGTCTGGCCGCTCGCTCCCGACCTCCGCCGTGCTGCCTTCCTGCGGTTCTCCCGGATCGCCGTCGTCCTGATCGGGGTGCTGGTCGTGGCCGGGACGGTCGTCGCGATCGAGCGGCTGCCCGAGGTCGCCGACCTCTGGCAGACGTCGTACGGGGTGACGCTGCTGGTGAAGATCGGGCTCGTGCTCGTGGCGCTCGCGTGGGGCGGCTTCCACCACACCGTCGTGCGTCCTCGGCTCGAGCGCGGCGAGATGCCTCGCGGTGTCGGGCGGAGCCTGCTCGGCGAGAGCGCAGTCGCCATGACGGTCCTCCTCGCGGCGGCGGTGCTCGTCAACGGGGCGCCGCCGCCCGTCGAGAGCGGCTCGACCAGCGCCCAGCCGTCCGCGTCCCGCTAGGTTTCCGCGCCGGTGCTGGTCGCGATCTCCGGCGGCGCGGGCTTTCTCGGCCTGCATCTCGCACGACGGCTCGTGGCCGACGGCCATCTGGTGCGGACGCTCGACCTCGCTCCCCTCGACGACGCCGCCCTCGAGGGACGCGTCGACGAGGTCCACGGCGACGTGCGGATGCCCGCCGACGCCCGACGCCTCGTCGCGGACGCGGAGGTGCTCGTGCACGCGGCGGCAGCGCTCCCGATCCAGGTGAGCCGGGCCGCGATCCGCTCGGTGAACGTGGAGGGCGCCGCCGTGACGTTCGCCGCGGCAATCGAGGCCGGCGTGCGACGCGTCGTCCTCGTCTCCTCGACGGCCGTCTACGGCGTTCCCGAGCGCCATCCGATCCACGAGGACGACCCGCTCGTCGGCGTCGGTCACTACGGCGAGTCGAAGATCGAGGCGGAGCGGCTCTGCGAGGCGTTCGCCCGGCGGGGCCTCGAGGCGGTGATCGTGCGCCCGAAGACCTTCGTCGGGCCGGAGCGTCTCGGCGTGTTCGAGATCCTCTTCGACTGGATCCGCGAGGGTCGGCGGATCCCGATCCTCGGCGACGGGTCGAACCGCTACCAGCTGCTCGCGGTGGAGGATCTGGTGGACGCCGTCGCCAGGTGTCTCGACGCCCCCGTCGCGGGGGAGGCGCTCAACGTGGGGGCGGGCCGCTTCGGCACGGTGCGCGAGGACCTCGAGGCCCTGATCGACCACGCCGAGTCGCGCTCGCGGCTCCGCCCCGTGCCGGCGAGACCTGCGGAGGTCGTGCTCCGCGGCCTCGAGCTCGCGCATCTGTCACCGCTCGCCGAGTGGCACTACCGCACGGCGCACAAGGACTCGTTCGTCTCGATCGAGAAGGCGCGGAGCCTGCTCGGCTGGGAGCCGCGGCTCTCGAACGCGGAGACGCTGTGCGCGACGTACGACTGGTATCTCGAGCACCGGGGCGAGCTCCGGGGCGCAGGCCTCACCCACCGCGTCCCGTGGGACCAGCGCGCGCTCGGCCTCCTCCGGCGTCTGTCCTAGTCAGGGCACGAGTACGAGGGCGCCGCGCACCTCGCCGGCACGGAGCCGCGCGAGCGCCTCGTTCGCATCCGCCAGCGGCAGCTGCTCGACATGCGTCTCGACGGGAACCTCGGCGGCGAGGCCGAGGAGCTCCTCGCCGTCCGAGCGCGTCAGGTTGGCGACCGAGCGGACGACGCGCTCGCCCCAGAGGAGGTCGTACGGGAACGACGGGATGTCGCTCATGTGGATCCCCGCGCAGACGACGCAGCCGCCCTTCCGGACGTGCGCGAGCGCCGTCGGGACGAGCTCGCCCGCCGGGGCGAAGAGGATTGCGGCGTCGAGGTCGGCGGGCGGCCGCGTGGTCGTGTCGCCCGCCCAGGTGACGCCGAGCGAGCGCGCGAACGCCTGCGCGCCGTCGTCGCCCGGGCGGGTCAGCGCAAAGACCTCCCGCCCCTGGTGCAGCGCCACCTGGCAGACGATGTGGGCGGCGGCGCCGAAGCCGTACAGCCCCACCCGGGCCGCGTCCCCCGCGAGGCGGAGCGACCGGTAGCCGATCAGGCCCGCGCAGAGGAGCGGGGCGGCCTGGACGTCGGCGAAGCCGTCCGGCACGGGGAAGCAGAAGCGCTCGTCGGCGACGCAGAGCTCCGCGTAGCCACCGTCCAGGTCGTAGCCGGTGAACAGGGCGCGGTCGCAGAGGTTCTCGCGCCCGGCGAGGCAGTAGGCGCACGCGCCGCACGTCCAGCCGAGCCAGGGGACGCCGGCGCGGTCGCCCGGAGCGAACCGCCCCGCGCTCGAGACGACCTCGCCGACGATCTCGTGGCCGAGCACGAGCGGCAGCTTCGGGTGCGGTAGCTCTCCGTCGAGGACGTGCAGGTCGGTTCGGCAGACGCCGCACGCGCGCACGCGAAGGAGCGCCTGTCCCTCGCGCGGCAGTGGATCCGGGAGCTCCGCCTCCTCGAGCGGCCCGCCGGCCGCCCGCAGCACCATCGCCCTCATCGCGTCTCTACGCTGCGTGTCATGCGCGATCTCCTCGACTACCGCTCCGAGTTCCCGATCCTGGAGCACACGACGTACCTGATCAACCACTCGCTGGCGGCGATGCCGCGACGGGCCGAGGAGCGGCTCGCGGAGTACGCGCGTATGTGGCGCGAGCGCGGGATCCGCTCGTGGGGCGAGGGCTGGTGGACGATGCCCATGACCGTCGGGGACCAGGTGGGGAGGATCGTCGGCGCGCCCGCGGGGACGACGGTGATGCACCAGAACGTCGCCGTCGCGGAGGCGGTCGTCCTCTCGTGCTTCTTCCCGCTCACCCCGGGCCGGAACCGCGTCGTCTACGAGCGCGGCAACTTCCCGTCGGTCCGCTACCTGTACCAGGCGCAGCCCGGCCTCGAGGTCGTCGTGTGCGACGAGCGCGAAGCCGGTGCGATCATCGACGCGATCGACGAGCGCACGCTCCTCGTCCCGATCAGCCACGTGCTCTTCAAGACGGCGGAGATCCAGGACGTCGAGCCCATCGTGCGCCGCGCGCACGAGGTGGGTGCGCACGTCATCCTCGACTGCTACCAGTCGGCGGGCATCGTCCCGCTCGACGTGACCGCGCTCGGCGTCGACTTCGCCGTCGGCGGCTCGGTGAAGTGGCTCTGCGGCGGGCCCGGCAACGGCTGGCTCTACGTGCGACCCGATCTCGCGCAGCGGCTCGAGCCGACGTTCACCGGCTGGCAGGCGCACGAGGCGCCGTTCGGCTTCGAGGAGGAGATGCGCTACGCGGCCGGCGCCGCGCGGTTCCTCACCGGCACGCCGAACGTGCCGGCCCACTACGCGGCGACCGCCGGCTACGACCTGATCGAGGAGGTCGGGATCGAGCGCATCCGCGCCAACTCGCTCCGCCAGACGCAGCTCCTGATCGACCTCGCCGACGAGGCCGGGTTCGAGATCGGTAGCCAGCGCTCGCCCGAGCGCCGCGGAGGCACCGTCACCGTCCACGTGCCCGAGTTCGCCGCCGTCCACCGGGAGCTCGCCGAGCGGCAGATCCTCTGCGACTTCCGGCCGGACGCGGGGATCCGCCTCGGGCCGCACTTCTTCACCTCGGACGACGAGCTCCGGTTCGCGATCGACCAGATCGGCGAGATCCTCGAGACTGGCGCCCACGAACGCCACCTCGGCGCCGTCGCGCAGCACTGACTCGGCCGAGGGCAGTCCACCGCCGCGGTCGCGCGCCCACAGTCGCTGCGCGGGATGGGTGCGCGCGCGCCCGTTCGTGGCAACGGCGTGGCTCGCCTCCGTATATATCTCTCTCGCCCGACACGCTGCCCCCGTCCTCTGGAGGAACTGACCGATGCGCTCGAGCCTCGAGATCGCACAGGAAGCGACGCTCCGACCGATCGCCGACATCGCGGAGGAGTCGGGCATCGAGCCGGACGAGCTCGAGCTGTACGGCCGTTACAAGGCGAAGGTCGACCTCTCGATCCTCGAGCGTCTCGCCGACCGGCCCGACGGGAAGATCATCAACGTCACGGCGATCACGCCGACACCGGCCGGCGAGGGCAAGACGACGACGTCGGTCGCCCTGACGCAGGGGCTCGGGCAGCTCGGCAAGCGCCCGGTGCTGGCGCTCCGCGAGGCCTCGCTCGGGCCGGTCTTCGGGATCAAGGGCGGGGCGGCGGGCGGCGGCTACACGCAGGTCGTGCCGATGGAGGACCTGAACCTCCATTTCACCGGCGACCTGCACGCGATCACGGCCGCCAACAACCTCCTGTCGGCGCTGATCGACGCGCACCTCCTGCACGGCAACGAGCTCCGCATCGACCCGCTGACGATCTCGTGGCGGCGCTGCATGGACATGAACGACCGCGCGTTGCGGGACATCGTCACGTCGCTCGGCGGCCGCGTGAACGGCTACCCCAGGCAGACGGGATTCGACATCACCGCGGCGAGCGAGATCATGGCGCTCGTCGCCGTCGCCCGCGACCTCGCCGACCTCCGTGCCCGGCTCGGCCGCATCACGATCGGTCAGACCTTCGAGGGCGAGCCGGTCACCGCCGAGCAGCTCAAGGCCGCCGGCTCGATGACGGTGCTCCTCAAGGAGGCGATCAAGCCGAACCTCGTGCAGACGCTCGAGGGGCAGCCGGCGTTCATTCACTGCGGGCCGTTCGCGAACATCGCGCACGGCAACAACTCGCTCGTGGCAGACCGTGTCGGGCTCAAGCTGGGGGAGTACCTCATCACCGAGTCGGGCTTCGCCTCCGACATGGGGATGGAGAAGTTCTTCGACATCACGTGCCGGATCGGCGGCCTTCGCTCGAGCGCCACCGTGCTCGTCGCGACGGTGCGCGCGCTCAAGCACCACGGCGGGAACATCGACGGCGGCATGGCGGAGATCCAGGGCGGCGCTGCGAACCTCGCCCGGCACATCGGAATCGTGAAGCACTTCGGGCTGAACGCTGTCGTCGCCGTCAACAAGTTCCCCACGGACACGAACGACGAGCTCGAGCTCGTGAAGCGGCTCGCGCTCGAGCACGGCGCGTACGCGGCCGAGGTGAACGCCGGCTTCGAGCAGGGCGGCAAGGGCGCGACCGCACTGGCCGAGGCGGTCGTCGCAGCCGCGGACGAGCCGAACGACTTTCGCTTCGGCTACCCGTACGACGCGCCGATCGAGGACAAGATCCGCGCGATCGCGACGGGCGTCTACGGCGCGGAGGACGTCTTTCTGCTCAAGACCGCCAAGGACAAGGCGAAGGCGTTCGAGGCGTCGGGCCTCGGCCAGCTGCCGATCTGCATGGCGAAGACGCATCTCTCGCTGTCGCACGACGCGACGCTGCTCAACGCACCGACCGGCTTCACGGTCACCGTCCGCGACCTGCGGCCGTACACCGGCGCCGGGTGGATCGTCGCCCTCTGCGGCGACATGCAGACGATGCCGGGCCTCGGCAAGGCGCCCGCTGCCTTCTCGATCGACGTTGACGCGCACGGGAACACCGTCGGGCTCTTCTGAGTTTGCCCGCGAAGCGGGAATCCGCCGAGCGGATTCCCGCCGCTGATCCCCGCCCTGCGGGCGGGGCAGATCCCTGAAGGCCGCCGCCTTCGGCGTCAGGCTGTCGCGGTCGCAAGTACCTCAACATCCCAGTCGCCGACCGCCTTGGCACAATCGAGCCGTGGAGCAGTACCTCGACCTCCTGCGCCGGACGCTCGACGAGGGCGTCCGCAAGGAGGACCGCACCGGGACCGGGACGCTCTCGGTCTTCGGCCACCAGATGCGCTTCGACCTGCGCGACGGGTTCCCGCTCGTGACGACGAAGAAGGTGCACGTGCCCTCGGTCGTGGCCGAGCTCCTCTGGTTCGTCCGCGGTGACTCGAACGTCGAGTGGCTCCACGAGCACGGCGTCACGATCTGGGACGAGTGGGCCGACGCGGACGGCGACCTCGGCCCGATCTACGGCGTCCAGTGGCGCTCCTGGCCGGCGCCCGACGGCCGCCGGATCGACCAGCTCGCCGCGGTGATCGAGGGGCTCCGGGACGACCCCGAGTCGCGGCGCCACGTCGTCAGCGCCTGGAACCCGGCGGACATCCCGCGGATGGCGCTCGCGCCGTGCCACACCCTGTTCCAGTTCTACGTCGCCGACGGGCGGCTCTCGTGCGGGCTCTACCAGCGCTCGGGCGACCTCTTCCTCGGCGTCCCGTTCAACATCGCCTCCTACGCGCTGCTCACGCACATGGTGGCGCAGGTGACGGGGCTCGAGGTCGGGGACTTCGTCCACACGCTCGGAGACGCCCACCTCTACTCGAACCACCTCGACCAGGCACGCGAGCAGCTGACGCGCACGCCGCGGCCGCTGCCGGAGCTCCGTCTCGACCCGGCGTGCACCTCGATCGACGCGTTCGAGATGGGCTCGATCGAGGTCGTCGGCTACGACCCGCATCCGGCGATCCGCGCCCCGATCGCCGTCTGAGGACGCAGTGCCGGTCACGATCGTCGCCGCCGTCGCGCGGAACGGCGTCATCGGCGTCGACGGCGGGCTCCCGTGGCATCTTCCGGAGGACCTGCGTCGATTCAAGGCCTTGACGCTCGGCCACGTGCTCGTCATGGGCCGGAAGACCTACGAGTCGATCGGTCGCCCGCTTCCGGGGCGGACGACCGTCGTCGTGACGCGAAGCGCCGATTGGGATCCAGGCGCCGGCGAGGTCGTGAGGGCCGCCGGGGTTCCGGAGGCGATCCGGGCGGCGCGGGCGATCGACGACCACGTCTTCGTGGTCGGCGGGGCGCAGGTCTACGCCGCCGCGCTCCCGCTCACCGACCGCCTCGAGCTCACCCTCGTCGACGACGAGCCACAGGGCGACACGACGTTCCCGGTGGTCGAGTGGGACGACTGGGTGGAGCTCCGCCGCGAGCAGGGCGACGGGGTCGCGTACGTCACGTACGAGCGGAGGCCGGTAGCCTCAATCGGATGAGCGATGCCGGCGAGGTGCTGACGAGCGAGCAGATGGAGGCGCTCCAGGCGGAGCTCGCCGAGCTCGAGGGCCCGCGGAGAGCGGCCGCGATCGAGGCGATCGCGACCGCGCGCTCCTTCGGTGATCTGTCCGAGAACTTCGAGTACCACGCCGCGAAGAACGAGCAAGGGCTGCTCGAGGCCCGCATCGCGAAGCTCCGTGCGCGCGTCTCGGGGGCGACGGTGGTCGACCACGACACCGACGACCACGTCGGGCCGGGATCGATCGTGGAGATCGCCGACGAGGAGGGGGACGTGATGGAGATCACGATCTCGTCCGTCGGCGGCGTGTCACCGGACTCCCCGCTCGGCTCGGCGCTGATGGGCAAGGGCGTCGGGGACGTCGTGGCCGTCGAGGCCCCGCGCGGGTCCTGGCAGGCCACCGTGCGGTCGATCCGCCGCGCGTGACGGCGGCACCGGGCGCAGCGAGCCTCGTCACCGAGCGGCTGCCCGCGCTCATGCGTCACGAGGAGGAGCGGTTCGCCCGCGAGCATCCCCGCTCCCGTGAGCTCGCGGCCGAGGCACGCCGCCACCTGCTCGCCGGAGTCCCGATGCACTGGATGGCGAAGTGGCCGGGCGGCTTCCCCGTGTTCGTCGCCGAGGCGCACGGCAGCCGCTTCACGGACGTCGACGGCCACGAGTACGTCGACTTCTGCCTCGGCGACACCGGTGCGATGAGCGGGCACGCACCCGCGCCGACGCTCCGCGCGATCGCCGAGCAGTCCGCGCGCGGGATCACGACGATGCTGCCGACGGACGACGCGCTCTGGGTCGCGGAGGAGCTGAGCCGCCGGTTCGGCGTCGGCAGCTGGCAGTTCGCGCTGACGGCGACCGACGCCAACCGCTTCTCGATCCGGCTCGCGCGTCACGTGACCGGCCGGCCGAAGATCCTCGTCTTCGAGGGCTGCTACCACGGGACGGTCGACGAGACGTTCGCGACGCTCACCGGCGGGCGCGTGGTCGCCAGACGCGGAAACCTCGGCCCTCCCGTGCCGCTCGAGGAGACGACGAAGGTCGTGGAGTGGAACGACGTCGAGGCGCTGGAGGCCGCACTCTCCCCGCGCGACGTCGCCGTCGTCCTCACCGAGCCGGCGCTGACGAACGTGGGCATCGTCCACCCCGAGCCCGGCTTCCACGACGCGCTTCGCGCGTCGACCCGCGCGACGGGAACCTGGCTCGCGATCGACGAGACGCACACGATCTGCTGCGGCCCGGGCGGGTACACGCGCGCCCACGGGCTCGAGCCGGACGTCGTCACGATCGGCAAGCCGATCGCAGGAGGGATTGCGGCCGCTGCGTACGGCTTCACGGCCGAGCTGGCGGAGCAGGTCGCGGCATCGATCGAGCTCGAGGACGTCGACGTCGGCGGCGTGGGAGGCACGCTCGCCGCGAACGCGCTCTCGCTCGCCGCGATGCGTGCGACGCTCGGCGAGGTGCTCACCGACGAGGCGTTCGCGCGGATGATCGCCCTCGCGGAGCGATGGACGGGCGGCGTGGAGGCGTCGATCGCAGAGGCCGCCCTCCCGTGGCACGTGACACGGCTCGGCTGCCGCGCCGAGTATCTCTTCGGCCCCGGCCGCCCGCGGAACGGCAGCGAGGCGCACGCGGCCGCAGACTTCGGCCTCGAGCGCTTCATGCACCTCCACGCACTCAACCGCGGCGTCCTCCTCACGCCGTTCCACAACATGGCGCTCATGTCGCCCGCGACGACAGATGCGGACGTCGACCGCCACACCGAGGTCTTCGGCGCGGCGACGCGCGCGCTCGCCGGCTGAGAAAAAGTCTGCAATTTGCGGACGTCTCACCGACCCTGTCTTGCGCCAGACGGAGGGCGTATCTAGATTCCCCCCATCTGAGCCGGCGGGCCTTCGGGTTTGCCGGCTCAGTGTTTTTCCTGGTCGCCCCCCACGCGCCGCCCGCACGCGCCGCCCGGAAGGATTCAGGTCGTGAGGACGGGCTCGCTGTCTCCGGCGGGGACGACGACCCAGCCGTCGAACGACTTCAGCTTGTACGGCGCGTTGAGCGGCACCGTCGTCTCTCCGGCGGCGACGGCGAACGATCCGCAGGACTCGGCCGGCTTGCCGTTGCGGGTCAGCCAGAGCTCGTACGTCCCCGATGGGAGGCCGCTCACGCGGAGCTCCATCGGCCAGTTGCCGGCCGCGTCCTTCTCGAACACGTCGAGCTGGGCGCTCGCCTGCCCCGGGCCGCTCATCGCGACGGTCTGGAGCGGGTCGGGCCCTCCGCCGCCCCCGGCGAGGTAGCCGAGGCCGAACAGCGCGAGCGCTGCGACCGCCGCCGCCGCGAACGCGGTGTACCGGTACCGGCGGGGGAACGGGACAACGCGCGCCGTGGGCGGTTCGGGCGCGGAGGCCACGGCCGGGGAGAGCTCCGGCGGCGGTCCCGCGCGCTCGAGCAGCGCGTGGACGTGCTCGAGCCGCTCGAGCTCCCCGGGCTCCAGGTCGTCGCCGACGATGTCTCTGAGGTCGCTCATCGCAGGTCGCCTTCCAGCTCGTCTGCGAGCCGCCGCAAGGCAGCCCGCGTCCGGGTCTTGACGGTCCCGAGCGGGAGGCCGACGTACTCGGCGATCTCGCTCTGCGAGAGGCCGCTCCAGTATGCGAGCTCGACGAGCGAGCGCTCCTGCTCGGGCAACGACTCGACCGCGCGGTGGACGCGCCACGAGACCCACTCGCTCTCCACCTCGTCCGCCGGGCCGGGATCCCCGGCCGGGACGTCCGGTGGGCTCTCGACCGTCGGAGGCGGCCGCCGGCGCAGCCCGTCGACGATCGCGTTCCGTGCAACCGTGTAGAGCCACGACGCGGCCTGTCCCCGTTCGGGGTCGTAGCGACCGGCGGAGCGCCAGACGCTCGCGAAGGTGTCCTGGGTCGCGTCCTCGGCACGGCCGCGATCGCCGATTCGCCGCAGAGCGATGCCGAGCACCGAGCGAGCGTAGCGCCTGTAGAGCTCCTCGAACGCACGACGGTCGCCACCCGCGATCAGGCCGATCAGCTCCGCGTCGGTGCGCGACTCCGGGCTCACCGCGGGGATGCTGGCGGCTCGCCGGGCGAACGGCAAGTCGGTCCGCAAGGCGATGGCCGCGTCCATCGAGAGGAATACGCACGCGACGGCCGATCGGATTCGGGGTGGAGCGCCGGCCGGCGCCCCACCCCCGTTCTATGCGCGCCCGAGCGTCAGCTCGAGCGCGCGGCGTCGAACTTCGCCGCGACGGCGTTCCAGTCGACGACGTTCCACCAGGCCGCCAGGTAGTCCGGGCGACGGTTCTGGTAGTTCAGGTAGTAGGCGTGCTCCCAGACGTCCACGCCCAGGATCGGCGTCTTGCCCTCCATCACGGGCGAGTCCTGATTGGGCGTCGAGAGCACGGCGAGGCCCGTCCCGTCCCACACGAGCCAGCTCCAGCCCGACCCGAACCGCTTCACGCCAGCGTCGTTCACCTGCGTCTTCAGGTCGTCGAGCGAGCCGAACGTGTCGGAGATCGCGGCTGCGAGCTCGCCCGACGGCTCGCCGCCGCCGTCCGGGCCCATGATCTCCCAGAAGAGGGTGTGGTTCGCGTGCCCGCCGCCGTTGTTGCGGACGGCGGTGCGCTTGTCCTCGGGGATGATGTCGAGGTCTGCGAGGACCGCCTCGATGGGGCGGTCCATCCATTCGGTTCCCTCGAGCGCGGCGTTCAGGTTCGTGACGTATGCGCCGTGGTGCTTGTCGTGGTGGATCTCCATCGTGCGGGCGTCGATGTGCGGCTCGAGCGCGTCGAACGGGTAGGCGAGATCGGGGACGGAGTACGCCATTGCCATCGCTCCTTCGGTCGTCGTGTCTCGAGGTCAAGGATATGCTGCCGCCCGTCCCGTCCCGTCGAGCGAGGAGCGTCATGGCACCGACCGAGGAGATCTCGCCCCGCCCCCTCGACCCCCGGCTGCTCCAGCTCTCGGGCATCTCGCGCGCGTCCGTCGAGGCCCACTACCGGCTGTACCAGGGCTACGTCGCGAAGCGGAACGAGATCCTCGGGCTGCTCGGCGGCGCCGACCTCGCGAAGGCGAACCAGGTCTACTCCGACGTCCGTGCGTTCAAGGTCGATCTGACGTTCGCGGTGGGCGGGATCAAGAACCACGAGCTGTACTTCGCGCACCTCGGTGGGGAGGGAGGCGACCCGCACGGGGCCTTTCGAACGCTCGTCGAACGGGATTTCGGTTCGGTCGACGCGTGGCGCGCCGACCTGCGCGCGACGGGGATCGCAGCCCGCGGCTGGGCCTGGACGGCATACGACTGGGACGAGCGGCGACTCTTCAACTACCTCGGCGACGCGCAGAACACGTTCCCCGTCTGGAACGCCACCCCGCTCGTCGCGCTCGACGTCTACGAGCACGCGTACTTCCTCGACTACCAGACGGATCGTCCCTCCTACATCGAGGCGTTCTTCGAGAACCTCGACTGGGACGTGGTGAACGGGTGGATCGCGTCCTACGCGATCCCGTCCTGAGCGCGGGGGCCGGCCCCGCGAGGACAGCACTCCGGTGACCGCGGACGCGCTCGTCGTCCTCGGCGGTTACCTCCTCGGCTCGATCCCGTTCGGCTACCTCCTCCCCCGGCTCGTCCGCGGCGACGACATCCGCCGCCACGGGAGCGGGAACGTCGGCGCGTCGAACGTGTGGCGCGTCTACGGACGCTCGCTCGGCATCCCCGTCGCCCTGCTCGACGTGGCGAAGGGCTTCGTGCCGGCGCTCGTGGGCCTCGAGCTCGGGGGCGACTGGGTCGGCGTCCTCGCCGGGGCCGCCGCGATGGTCGGCCACGCACGACCGGTGTTCCTGGGGTTCTCGAAGGGCGGCAAGATGGTCGCGACGGCGGGTGGCGTCGCCTTCGCGCTGGCGCCGCTCGCTGCGCTCGCCTGCCTCGTCGTGTGGCTCGTCACCTTCGCCGCCTTGCGCTACGCCTCCCTGGCGTCGATGGTGACGGCATGCGCGTTGCCCGTGCTGTGCCTCGCCTTCGGCGCCCCCTGGCCGGTGGTGGGCTTCGCGGCGGTCGCGGCCCTCGGCGTCCTCGCGCTGCACCGCCACAACGTCCGTCGCCTGCTCGCGGGGACGGAGCCGCGCTTCTCGCGCTCGCTGATCCGCGGCGCCAGGTGATCCGTCGCGCGCTGCTCGTGCTGGTCGCCGTGACGGTCGCTCTCGCCGTCACGGAGGGCGATGCGCTCGCCGCCCCGTGGTGCGGCACGACGACGACCCAGGATCGTGCTCCGGCGGTGACCGGCCGGTCGATCCGCGTCGTCTACGCGTACGCGGTAGACGCGGCCGACCGCAGCGGCGACCTCGCGCCTCGGATGTCGGCCGACGTCGACGCGATCGACGAGTGGTGGCGGGGACAGGATCCGTCGCGTGCGCCGCGCTTCGACCGCGCGAGCTTCGCGTGCGGGCCGCAGGCGGACATCCTCGTGCTCCGGCTCTCGGACTCGACGGCAGACCTGCGACCGGGCTCGGGTCGCGGCGTCCGGATCTCCGGCGCCGTCGCCGTCGGGACCGGACGCTCGGCGTTCGAGAAGCAGCTCGTCTACTACGACGGCCCGGTCGACAACCCCGACACGTGCGGGGAGGGGGCGGGGCGACCCGACGGCGACGGCGTCGCGATCGTCTACCTCGGCGCCTGTACCGACGTCCCCTCGGCGGTCGTCGCCGGCCACGAGCTCCTCCATGCGTTCGGGGCGCTGGCCGGCTCGGGGCCGCCGCATACGTGCCCCGACACGCGCGGCCACCCGTGCGACAGCGACCTGGATCTGCTCTACCCCTACGCGAGGAGCGGCCTCGCCCTCGGCTCGCTCTTCCTCGACGTCGGCCACGACGACTACTACGGCCACGCCGGCGCCTGGCCCGACGTCCAGGACTCGCTCTGGCTGCGTCTCGTGGCGCAGCAGCTCTCGCTCTCGCTCGCGATCGCGGGCCGCGGTTCGGTGGAGAGCGACGTCCCGGGCATCGACTGCGCCGTGTCGTGCACGACGGAGTGGGACTCCGGCAGCAGGGTCTCGCTCGAGGCGCTGCCCGGCGCGGGCCAGCGGTTCGTGCGCTGGAGCGGCGCGTGCTCGGGATCGGGGCCGTGCGACGTCACGCTCGGGGCGGCGCAATCGGTCGGTGTCCTCTTCGCGCCGGAGCGCTTCGCGCTCGTCGTCGCCGTCTCGGGCCGCGGCAAGGTGACCGGCGCGGGAGCGCCGTGCGCGACGGCGCGCTGCAGCCGCTCCGCGACGTCCTACAGCCCGCTCCGCCTGCGGGCCGCACCCGCGCCGGGCTGGCGGCTCGCGGCGTGGAGCGGCGCGTGCTCCGGCCGCACCGCGACCTGCAGCGTGTCCATGACGAAGGCGTCCGCGGTGCGGGCGCGCTTCGTCAGGAAGTAGGGACGCGGAGCCAGTCCTCGAGGGTCGTCTGCCGGGCCGAGGGCTCGCCGCCGGCGAGCTCGTGCCGGATCTCGGCGACGGTGCCCCACCGTTCGGCGACCACGTCGTGGTCGTGGATCGTCTCGAGGTTCACCTGGCGCGAGAGGATGAAGTCGGCATCGTCGAGGGCCGGCTTCGACTCGAGGAGCTCGCGGATCGCGACCCGGACCGAGTCCTCCACGAAGCGCGGCTGCAGGTGCGCGTGCTCGACGACGAAGAGCTCGTCCGGACGCTTCAGGAGCTCGTAGACCGGGGCGCTCATCGACCGCTCGACGATGCCCGAGAGGTCTTCGGCGTCGAGCTCGTGCGTTGTGCCGACGAGGAGCGTGCCCCGTCCGCGCTGGTTGTGGGTCGCGAGCGGCACGAGCTCGAGGATCCGGTCGGCGTCGGCGCCGAAGCCGGCCTCCTCGAGCCGCTCGTAGGCACGAGCCCGGACGAGATCCTGCGCGCACGGGCAGGCGTTGATGCCCGTCGCCTCGACCCCGACCACGCGACGCGAGCCGCCGCTTCCCGCGGCGGCGATGCCGATCAACGAGACGATCTCCTGCGTCTCGAGCCCCGTCACCGGGGTCCGTCGCCGCTGCGGCCAGCGAGCGACGATGCGCACCTCCGCGCGCAGCGCGTTCTGGCGCTCCACGATCTGGGAGGCGATCCGGTCCGCGAGCACCTCCACGAGCAGGCCCTGGCCGAGCACGACCTCGTCGATCGCCTCGTCGAAGAGCTCGGGGAAGCGCGACATGTGCACGCCCTTCTGGTCGCGCGCGAGGTCGACGGTGCAGTCGATCTCGGCGGCCATGAGGATCTCGTGGTCGCCCCTGCGGATGCGGATCGCCTTCTGGACGCCGGTGACCCCGGCGCGCGAGAGCGCAAGCCCGACCGGCGGCGCGGATGCCTGCATGTCGCGGACGAGCGGAAGGTCGCTCACGCCGGCCACGCTACACGCCGTCTAGGCCCCGGGCAGGAACTGGAGCAGCGTCCGCGCGAAGGCCTCGGGACGCTCGAGCGGAGGGAGGTGCGCGACGTCCGGGAGCTCGATCAGCTGCGCACCGGGGATGTCCTCGCCGAGTAGCCGCGCGATCCGACGGAAGTCGCGCTGGTCGAGGGCGCCGACGAGGACGAGCGTCGGCTGCGTGACGTCGCCGAGCCGCTCCCGCCGGCTCGGCGTGAGCCACCCCGCCTCGGCGGCCGGGTTCTCGCGGTCGAGCGCCGTCCGCTGCATCTCGAAGACCCGTCGACGTAGCGCCTTCGGCACCTCGTCTTCGCCGCGCGTCGGCCCGTCGAGCCAGGTTCTGACGTTGATCCAGGCGACCTCGTCGAGCTCGCCGCGCTCGAAGGCCGCCGCCTCCTCGTCCCAGGCGGCGACGAGGCTCTGCTCGTGCTTCCAGCCGTCGATCCCCGCGCCGACGAGCACGAGGCGGTCGACGAGCTCCGGCCGCGCGAGCGCCAGGTCGAGCGCGACGTGCCCTCCCAGGGAGACGCCGACGACGTGGGCGCGGTCGATTCCGAGGCCCTCGAGCAGCGCCGCCGCGTCGGCCGCGTAGACGAACGGGCCGTCCGGCAGCGGTGTCTCGCCGAAGCCGCGGAGGTCGGGCGCGACGACGCGGAAGCGCTCCGCCAGCATCGGCGTCACGTCGTCCCACATCGTCCGGTCGGCGATCCCAGCGTGGAGGAGCAGGAGCGGCGGTCCCCGGCCGGAGTCGTCGTACGCCACGTCGACACCGTTCACGTGGAGCTTGGGCATCGGCGGAGCGTACCCCGGTCGTCAGCGAAGGATGCGCGAGAGCCTGCGGTCCTTCAGGACCCGCCCGCCGGTCTGGCAGTCCGGGCAGTACGTGATCGTGTGCTCCTCGAAGTCGACGCGCCGAAGCGTCTCGCCGCAGCGCGGGCACGGGTCGCCGAAGCGCGCGTGGACGCGGTAGACCTCGGCGTCGCCCTTCCCGGCGAGGCGCAGGACGAGCGCGCGCTCGAGGTCGTCGTGAATCGCGGTCGCGAGCGCGTCGATCTCGTCGTCGCCCAGGTCGGTGGAGAGCCGGAACGGGGATAGCCGTGCCTCCCACAGGATCTCGTTCGCGTGCGCGCGCCCGATGCCGGCGAGCGCCCTCTGGTCACGGAGCAGCGGGTGGAGCTGGCGGCGCTCCCGACGCAGGATCTCGCGCAGCCCGTCGGCGCCGAGCTCGAGCGCGTCGGGGCCGAGATGCGCGAGCTCCGCCTCGAGAGCTGCGGGCGCGAGCAGCCACACGCCCGCCCGCTTCTTCTTCCCGCCCTCGGTGAGGACGAGCTCGCCGCCGTCGGCGAAGCGCACCTGGAACATCGGCTTCGCGGGTCCCTTCTTGCCCGGCGGCACGTAGCGCAGGCGGCCCGCGCTCATCAGGTGCACGCGGAGGACGAGCTCGCCGTCCTCGGTAGGGAAGAGCAGGTTCTTCCCCCTGCGCCGTGCTCCCGCGAAGGACCGTCCCTCGAGAGCGTCCGGCCGCGGGTCGAACGTCTTCAGCGTCGCGACGTGACCCGGCCGCGCCAGCTCGACCGGCGAGCGCGACACCTGCGGGTCGAGCTCTCGCACCCACGCCTCGACCTCGGGCAGCTCGGGCATGAGCGAAGCCTAGAGGCCCGCAGGCTCTAGGCTGCTCGACCGTGGAGCCGATCGTCGTCGAGGCGACACGCGGCGAGGTGGTCGAGGCGCGCCACGTCGTGCACGCGGTCGCCGTCCGCGACGGCCGGATCGAGCTGGCTGCGGGCGACCCGGGGCTCGTCACGTTCCTGCGCTCGTCCGCGAAGCCGATCCAGGCGCTGCCCGTCGTGCGCGCGCGGGCCGATCTCGACGACGAGGAGATCGTGCTCCTCTGCGCCTCCCATCTCGCGGCGCCGGAGCAGGTCGCGGTCGTGCGGCGCATCCTCGCCGACGCGCCCGCGACCGAGGACGAGCTCGAGTGCGGCCCCGACCCGACGGCGATCGCGCACAACTGCTCCGGCAAGCATGCGGGGTTCCTCGCGCTCTGCCGCGCGGAGGGCTGGGAGGCGCCGGGCTATCGGCTCCTCGAGCACCCCTGCCAGCAGACGATGCTGCAGGAGGTTGTCGAGGCGGCGGAGGTCGCGCCCTCATCGCTCGTGGTCGCGGTCGACGGGTGCGGCGTGCCGACGTTCGCGGTGCCCCTCGAGCGCGCGGCGCACGCCTTCGGCCGGCTCGCGTCGCTCGAGGGCGGGCCACGCGTCGTCAACGCGATGCGTGCGCACCCGGATCTCCTCCGGGGGCCGGTCGCCGCGGACGTCGCCCTCATCCGCGCGCTCGACGGCTGGGTGGCGAAGGGGGGTGCCGAGGGGCTCTTCTGCGCGGCGTCGGCCGACGGCCTCGGGATCGCCGTCAAGGTCGCCGACGGGGCCTTCCGCCCGGTCCAGGCCGCCGTCGCCCACGTCCTGTCGCTGCTCGGGCTCGACGGCTCGGCGCTCGGGCCGAGTGAGATCTGGAACAGCCTCGGAGAGCCGGTCGGGGAGCTACGTATCGCCGGACGCTTCTAATCGAGAATCGAGAATCTCCTTCCCAAAGCGAGCGGCGATGTATACGATCCGGCGCCGAAGGGTCTGAGCCGGAGCGGAGAGGTCCGGCTCGCTGCGTTCGAGGGTCTGTCTTCCGTCAACCGCTGGGAGAAAGAGAGGTCCATGCTCGCTGTCGATACCGCCCTTCCGGAGGTCGAGGAGCTGCACAAGCTCGTCGAGCAGGGGCAGGAGAAGGGCTTCCTCACGTACGACGAGATCGTCAAGTCCCTCGAGGACGTCGATCTCACGAAGGACCAGCTGGAGGACTTCACGACGTACCTCATCGACCACTCGATCGAGCTGGTCGAAGGGGAGCAGCACAAGGCGCTGCCGCACGAGCAGCCGATCGTCCCGCCCGAGGAGGTGGCGGCGGCACCCAAGCTCGACCTCACCGTCGAGCCGTCGCTCGACTCGCTCCGTCTCTATCTGCGCGAGATCGGGAAGGTGCCGCTTCTCACGGCAGACCAGGAGGTCTCGCTCGCGAAGCGGATCGAGCGGGGCGACGAGCGCGCGAAGCAGCACATGATCGAGGCGAACCTGCGGCTCGTGGTCTCGATCGCGAAGGGGTACCTCGGCCGCGGCCTCACCTTTCTCGACCTGATCCAGGAGGGCTCCCTCGGCCTGATCCGGGCGGTGGAGAAGTTCGACCATCGGAAGGGCTTCAAGTTCTCGACCTATGCGACGTGGTGGATCCGCCAGGCGGTGACGCGTGCGATTGCCGACAAGGCGCGCACGATCCGGATCCCGGTGCACATGGTCGAGAAGCTCAACAAGGTCGTCCACATCGAGCGGCAGCTCGTCCAGCGCCTCGGACGCGAGCCCCGGCCGGAGGAGGTCGCGGAGGAGCTCGAGATGTCCGTCGAGGAGGTGCGCGAGATCCTCCGCATGGCGCAGCTCCCCGTGTCGCTCGAGAAGCCGATCGGCGAGGAGGAGGACTCCTCGCTCGGCGACTTCGTCCCCGACGACCAGGCCGAGTCCCCGTTCGACACCGCGTCGGTCTCGCTGCGGCGCGAGGACATCGAGCTCGCGCTCGGCTCGCTCCCGGAGCGGGACCGCAAGGTGATCGAGCTGCGCTACGGGCTCCTCGGCGAGGCGCCGTGCACCCTCGAGGAGGTCGGGCGCGCGTTCGGCGTCACGCGTGAGCGGATCCGCCAGATCGAGAACAACACGCTCAAGCGGCTGGAGACGCTGCCCGAGGCGCAGGCGCTCCGCGACTGCGTCTGAGAGAGCGCGGGGGAACCCATGGTT
>DATBIQ010000128.1:0-8614 GCA_036556865.1 Gaiella sp. | reverse complement strand
AAGGCGCCTTTGACGCGGTTCTGCTCGGCCTTCGTGACCACGCGGAGGTCGCCGGCGACCTCGGCCACGGACGAGGGTCCCTCCGGCGACGCCTGCAGCGCTTCGTCGACCTCGCCGCGCCGGGCTTGCGCCCACGTGTTGAGGAACTGGCGTCGCAGCGCGGAGAACGGAAGGCTGCGGTCGAAGAGCCGGTCGAACGCCAGCGGGTCGAGCCCCGTCTTCGACGCCATCTGCGCGGACGTCGCCTCCCACTCCGCTCGCACCTGCGTGAGCGCGTCGCGGCGAGTGGCGAGAAGCTGGGCGCGGTTGAGGCCGAGGATCTCGATCGTCGCCCGCCCCTCCTCGGTGGTCGACGCGACCGAGCCGTCCTCGGCGTAGACGAGGTGCTGCTCGGGGTCGTCGCGGCGCGGCTCGAGCAGGAGCGGCCGCTCGTCACGGAGCGCCTCCCCGGTCGTGCCCGGCGCCGCCCGCTCCATCCGCACCGGGAAGCGCGCGCCCTTGAAGCTCCGGCACTCGGCGCAGCTGGGATAGAGGTTGTCCCACGTGTACGCGAGCCACCAGTAGTGGTCGGGGCTGAGCGTCCCGTCGAGCGCGAGGGCGCCGCTCGCGGGCCGGAAGCGGTCGGCGAGCATCGCTTCCTCTGCCAGCGGCGTCTCGCAGTAGGCGCACTTCCCGGCGCAGGTCGAGACGAGCGCCGAGCGCACCCCGGGGTCGGCGAGCACGGCGTCGTCGAAGGAGAACGTCTCCTGGCCCCGCTCCTTCGCCGGCCGCTCGAAGAAGGCGCGGGCGTGCTCGTACGCCGCCGCCGCCGCCTTCGAGCCGAGTGCGGCGGGAGCCCGGGTGTCCGGCCGTGCCGCGATCATGCCGAGGCACCCGCGCCGGGCGTGCGTGCCGCAGCGTCAGCGGGTCGCAGCACCTGTCTCCCTCCGGACGCTGCGGACGAGGCTAGACGATTTCCGGTCAGCCGAACAGGTCGAGCGCCGCGAGCGGCTGCTTGAACGGGGGGATGACGTACATGCCGTGCGCACGCGTGCGCGCTGCGTCGACGAGCTCACGGGCCAGCTCGAGGCCGACGCGAGGGGCATCGGGGCCGGCGTCGGCGAGCGCTCCGAGCACGTCGTCCGGGACGCTGATCCCCGGCACCTCGTTGTGGAGGCGAAGCGCCATCGCGTGGCTCCTGAGCGGCCACACGCCGACGAGCACCGGGATCGGCCATGCGCCGCCGAGTTGCTCGACGAAGCGGTCGAGCAGCTCGACGTCGAAGAGCGCCTGCGTCATTGCGAACTGCGCGCCCGCGTCGAGCTTGCGGCGGAACCGCTCGAGCTCGAGCTCGAGGTCGGCCGCCGACGGGTTGACCGCCACCCCGACGAAGAACGAGGTCGGCGCGTCGAGGCCCTTGCCGACGTAGTCCTCACCGCGGTTCAGCGCCGAGAGCAGTTGCACGACGCCGATCGAGTCGACCTCGTAGACGCCGCGCGAGCCCGGGTAGTCGCCGACGTGGGGCGGGTCGCCGGTCACGGCGAGCACGTTGCGGATCCCCTCCGCGTGCGCACCGAGCAGCACGCCCTCGAGCCCCATCACCGTCGTGTCGCGTGGCGTCACGTGCGGGATCGCCTCGATGCCGGCCGCGCGCTGGAGCGTCGCGGAGGTCATCAGCGCGTTCATCCGGGCCCGCGCCATGGGGTTGTCGTTCACGTCCACGAAGCCTGCGTGGCCGGACGCGCGGATCGCCCGCGCGACGTCGACGAGGCCGTCGAGCGAGCCGCCCTTCGGCGGGTCGAGCTCGACGGACACCACCCACTCGCCCTCCCGGAACGCGCGCGCCAGACCGCTCTCGGCCTCGCTCCGTGTCGGCGCGGGTGCCAGGTCGGGCTCGTCGGCCTCGAGCGGGCCGCGCGGCGCGCGGCCGGCCTCGAACGCCTCGCGCACGGCCTCGATCTGCGCCGGCGTCGTGCCGCAGCAGCCGCCGACGATCCGCGCTCCGAGCCCGACCGCCTGCACCGCGAACTCGGCGAAGTAGTCGGGCGTCGAGTGGGGGTAGACGACGCGGCCGCCGACGACGCTCGCAAGGCCGATGTTGGGGAGAGCGGCGAGCGGCAGGCCGGGCTCCCTCATGCCGCGCAGCGCGCGCAGGGCGACCGTCGGCCCGGCGCCGTGGTTCGTCCCGATCGCGGCCACGTCGAGCTCCGCGAGACGGGCGGCGGCCGCCGCGGCGTCGACGCCGCCCGTGATCTCCGCCTCGTCGTCGAAGGTCAGGAGCGCGACGATCGGCAGCGACGAGGCCTCGCGCACCGCCTCGACGGCGACGACGAGCTCCGCGAGGTCGAAGAACGTCTCGACCATGAAGAGGTCGACGCCGCGCCCCTCGAGCACGCGGGCGTGCTCGGCGTAGAGGGGGCCGTGCTCCGCCGGCTCGAACACCTCGAGCTCGCCGAGCGGGCCGATCGACCCGGCGACGAAGACGTCGCGTCCCGCCACCTCGCGCGCCTCGCGCGCGAGCCGCACCCCGGCCGAGTTGATCGCCTCGAACGCGTCGTCGAGCATGAGGCGTGCCAACTTGCGGCGGTTGGCGGCGAACGTGTTCGTCTCGATCAGCTCGGCGCCGGCCGCGATGTAGCTCGTGTGGACGGCGACGACGCTCTCGGGCGCGCGCAGGTTTGCCTCCTCGGGGCAACGCAGGCCGGGTACGGCACCGGAGAGGAGCGCGCCCGTGCCGCCGTCGGCGACGATCGGCGGGCCGTTCGCGAGACGGTCGAGGAATCGGCTCACGACGCGGCCACTCTAGATCCGGGAGATCGGGCGAAGCGGGGCTGCCGCCTGCGCCCCGCTCCGACACGACCGGGCTCGTTCGATCGAGCCAGTCCCCCCTCGCGCCCGAGCGGCGTCCGGTGAGCGAAAGGGTGATCGGCGGGCGTTCGGGGGCGGCATATCACCCGACAGGGGCATCTCGTAACGCTTCCTCTCTCCGTCGCGAGATCGCCCCGGAACGGAGAGGGGGCGGCCATCGCCGCCCCGTTCTCCAACTCGTCGGCCTGGAAGTGATTGCCGTCAGTTCCCGACCTGGAGCTGCTCTCTCCATCGGCAGGAACCGCCAAACCTGAAGCGCGGGCGTCAGTCGGCGTGGAGCACGCGGCCTTCCATCCCGCCCGCGACGGTCACGAGCTCGCCCGTGACGTGACCGGACAGGCGCTCGGAGGCGAGCGCCACCACCTGGGCGGCGACGTCCTCGGGCTGCGCGACCTTGCGCAGTGGCATCGTGCGCGTGATCCGTCGCACGTCGTCGGGCTCGAGCAGGCCGCGCGTCATCGGCGAGAACGTCCAGCCCGGCGCAACGGCGTTCACGCGCACGCGTGGCCCGAGGCGCGCCGCCTCGTTCTTCAGGGAGAGCAGGAGACCGACCTGGATCGCGCTCTTCGCTGCCGCGTAGTCGGCGTGGCCGGCCTCGCCGAAGCGTCCGGCGGTCGAGCCGACGAGCACCAGGGCACCGCCCTCGCGCCCGGCGAGCCCGCGCAGGAACGCACGCGCCGTGAGGAACGTCGCGGTGAGGTTCTGCGCGATCGTCCGCTCGAAGCGCGCGAGGTCGAGCTCGTGGACGGGCACGTCCTCGGCCGGGTAGACCCCTGCGACGGCCGCGCAGACCTCCACGGCGCCGACGGCGTCGCGCGCCGCGGCGAACAGCCGCTCGACGTCGGCCTCGACCGTCAGGTCGGCCTGCGCCATGGGAGCGCCACCGAGCTCCTCGGCAAGCGCCCGCGCGCGCTCCTCGCCGCGGTGGTAGTGGACGACGACCCGCGCGCCCTCGGCGGCGAAGGCCCGCGCGCAGGCGGCGCCGATGCCACCGGACGCCCCCGTCACGACGACGCCCTGCCCGGCGAGCCCGGTCTCCACGACTAGTAGGTCTCGAGCGACGCGCGCCGTCGCCCCTCGGTCTCGAACAGGCGGAACAGGCCGTAGGCCGCGGTCGCGTAGGCGAGGCCGATGAACGCCTCCGTCCAGAGGAGCCCGGCCACGTCGCCGAGCGACGAGCCGTCCGCGATCTCCCGTGCGGCCTCGATGCCGTGCGTGAGCGGCAGGCACGCCCCGATCGCGGCGAGCCAGCCGGGGAGGTCGTCGGGCGCGACGTTGACGCCGCAGACGAGCAGCATCAGGAAGTAGACGAGGTTCGCGCCGAAGAAGACGTCGCGGGCACGGAGCCCGATCGAGCCGATCAGCATCCCGAGCGCGACGCACGAGCACGTCGTCACGAGGACGGCGACCGCGAGCGCGGGGACGCTGCCCGGCGCGGGGTGGAAGTCGAGCAGGAGCCACGACACCGCGAACCCGAAGGCCGACACGAACAGGCCGTTGAGGACGAACGGCAGCGCGCGGCCGGTGAAGATCGCGAGCCGGTTCGCCGGTGTCGCGAGCAGCGGCTGCAGCGTCCCGTACTGCCGCTCGTTCGCGATGCCCATCGTCATCCCGTAGATCCCGGACATCGCCGCGACCTGGATCGAGTTGCCGACGATGAAGAACGCGTCGTCCTGCGAGCCCGCGTACCGGCCGAGGTAGGTGAAGAACAGGATCTGGAAGAGCGGCGCGCCGAGCATCGTCGGGATGTAGATCCCGGGGTTGATCCAGTTGAAGAGAGCGCGGTACGAGATGCCCCCGCCGACGAAGAAGACGCGCAGGCTGGTGCTCACGTCAGCGAGAGGGTCGCGCGGCTGCGGGCGAGCCGCTCGAAGTTCCGGAGGGCGAGCGCGCCGAGCGCGACGTAGACGAGGCCGAGCCCGAGGCAGAGCGCGATCTCCGGCCACGCGTTGCCACCGAACGCGGCCTCGCGGATCGCGCGCATTCCCCACGTCGGCGAGAGCACCCAGCCGATCGGCTCGACCCACGCCGGAAGCAGGGTCAGCGGGACCAGCAGACCCGTCGCGAGCCAGACCGGGTACTCGAGCAGGTTCGAGAAGGCGTTTGCGTTGCGGTAGAGGACGAACGTCGACGCGAGCAGGAGCCCGAGCATCCCCAGGCTCAGGATCGTCGCCGGCAGCGCGACGGCGAGCTCGCCCGGGTGGACGAAGTCGAGGGGCGCGCCGAAGAAGATGCGGCCCCAGGCGAGCGTCGCGACGACGGAGTAGATCCCGATCGTCGACGTCGCGACGGTGAGCGGGAGCAGGACGGCGACGAACGGCGGCGGCGCGCCGACCATCAGCTCGAGCGTCCCCTGCCACCGCTGCCACTGGATCGCGCCGCCGGAGCCGAAGAGGGTCGCCGACCAGATGCCCATCAGCCCGGCGCCGAGCGCGACGTAGAGCAGCGTCCCCGAGCGGCTCCCCGACTCGACCATGAAGAACGCGATCGAGGCGAAGATGATCGGCTGCAGCACCGAGACGAGGACGAAGAAGAGCGAGTTCGTCAGCGTCTTCAGGTGGAACAGCCAGCCCATCCAGAACAGGCGCGCGCTCACGACGTCACGCTAGCCCTCGGCGGCCGGGTGCCGGGGTGGGGCGGGCCGCACCCTCCACCGCCCGGGAGAGCGCCGCGGTCGGCCGCACCAGTGCGCGGTTACGAGCCCTGAAGCCCGGCGGCGGCCGCGCGGTCGAGGATCGCCACCGTTCGGCCGGCGGCGGAGCGGACGAGCGAGGCGGGTGTCGCCGGTGACGGCGCCTCGCCGAACGCACGGCGGGCGGCGTCCGCCTTCTCGGCGCCCGAGACGAGGAACGCGACCGTGCGCGCGGCGGCGAGCGCCGGGATCGTCAGCGTCACGCGGTCGACGAACGGCTCGAGGCCGGCTTCGGTGGCCACCGCGAGCGCGCCGGCCTCGAGCGCCGGAGCGTTCGGAAAGAGCGATGCCGTGTGCCCGTCGGGGCCGATCCCGAGGAGCGCGAGATCGAGCGTCGTGCCGCGGAGCGAGGCGGCGTACGCCGCGGCCGCGTCTGCCGGCGCGAGCTGGGTCGGGACCGGATGCAGCGACGGCGGGCGCTCGAGGTGGGCGACGAGCGACTCGTGGACGAGGCGCAGGTTCGAGCGCTCGTCGTCGGGAGCGACACAGCGCTCGTCCCCGAGCCAGACGTCGACGTGGCGCCAGTCCGGCTGCAGGCCGGCGGCGAGCTCGTACGCTCGTCTGGGCGTCGACCCGCCGGCGAGCGCGACCGCCCCGCCGTGCGACGCGACCTCGGCGAGCAGCCGTGCGGCCTCGAGCGCGGCGCTCTCCGCGTCGTCGGCGATCACGAGCTCCACGGCGGCATTCTCCCCGACAGCGCGTCACAATCGCGGCGTGCCGGTCTCCACCGCGAGCGTCGTCGTCAACCCCTGGTACCGCCAGTTCTATCTCCAGCGCGGCGACGCGCCGTGGGCGTCCGACCGGCTCTCCCGCGCCGGCATCGAGCGCGCGCTCGAGGAGAGCGGCGGGTTCGTCTACGTCGGGACGTCGATGTACGGCAATCCTGTCGAGGTCACGCTCGAGCTCTACGACGGGGAGCCCTCACCCCAGGAGCAGGCGGACCGTGTGACGGAGGTCTCGCTCTCGGGATCCGGCCCGCTCGGGGTCCTCAACTGGGGCGAGACCGAGCCCGAGCTCGTGTTCGAGCTGCCGGAGGGCCCGCTGCGTCTCCGGGCCTCGTACTCGGGGCTCGCCGCTGCCGACGCGCATCCGGACAACGACGTGTCCGGCGAGGAACTGTCGCCCGAGCGCATCCTCCTGCAGCTCTGGCCCGCGCCGCTCGGCGAGCCGGCCGCGATCCGAGTCTGGCCCGGCTGAGCGTCAGGAGCGGGCGACCCGGACGAACGCGGGCCGGCGTTCGGTCGTCCGCATGGGTGTCCCGGCGGGGAGCGGGAGGACGATCGTGAACCTCGAGCCCACGCCGGGCTCGCTCTGCGCCTCGACGGCGCCGCCCATCGCCTCCGCGAGCTCGGCCACGATCGCGAGGCCGAGACCCGTGCCGACGCGGCGGCCGTCCGTCGCGCGGTCGTAGAGGTAGAAGCGCTCGAAGGCGTGAGGGAGATCCGCGGCGTCGATCCCGGGGCCGTCGTCGACGACCTCGAGCCGGCCCGGGCCGGCGAGGATGCGAACCGACCCGCCGCGGGGCGTCGAGCGGAGCGCGTTCTCGACGAGGTTCGAGAGCGCCTGCAGCACCCGGTCCGGGTCGCCGGTCGCGACGGCGTCGGGCTCGGCCATGACGTGCAGCGCGACGCCGAACGACCGCGCGAGCGGCGCGTGCCGCTCGAACGCCGTCACGGCCGTCGCGCCCAGGTCGAGCGGCTCGGAGCGGACGGCGAACGAGCGGCGGCGCAGCCGTGCGAGATCGAGCAGGTCACCGACGAGACGCTCCAGGCGCCGCGCTTCCCGATGGATCACCGTGCCCGCACCCGCTGCCTCGAGAACGCCGTCCTCGAGCGCCTCCGCGTGACCGCGGATCGCGGTCAGCGGCGTCTTCAGCTCGTGGCTGACGGAGAGCAGGAACGACCGCTCCGCCTCCTGGGTGCGCTGGAGCTCCGCGGCGAGATGGTTGAACGACGCCGCGAGCGTCGAGGCCTCGCGCGGGCCCGTGACCGGCAGCGGCTCGGGCGCGCCGCCGGCGGCGAGTGCGCGGCTCGCGTCGGAGACCCGCGCGATCGGGCGCGCAACCGCACGGGAGAGGAGGAGCGCCACGACGGCGGCGAGGCCAGCGCCGACGAGCCCGGCGATGCCGAGCCCCAGCGCGAACGGCCGCCAGTCGGCCGCGAGCTGCGATGCGGGGCGAAGGAGGACGATCGCCTCGTCGCGGGTCCGGCGGGCCGCGTAGAGGAAGCGCGTCCCGCGCACGTCGACACTGCCGCTCGCGACCGCTCCCGCGCGTAGCCGCTCGGCGCCGGCGTCCGGCAGGAGGAGCTCCGCCTGCGCCGGGGTGAGGATCGCGAGCCGTTGCTCGTCCGTGGCGAGGAACTCGCCGAGCGCGCGCTCGGCGGTCCGCGACCGGTCGGAGCTGCGCTGCGCCGCGATCAGCGCGACTTGCCGCTCGAGGGCGTTCACGGCGGTGTGCTCGAGCGAGCGCCGCGTCAGGAGCGCTCCGGCGAGCACCGTGACGACGAGCGAGACGAGCACGCTTCCCGCGATCCCGAGGAACAGGCGTGAGCGGAGGCTCACGGGACGAGCTTGTAGCCGGACCCGCGCACGGTGCGGATGAGCCGCGGCCGGCCGAGCTTGCGTCGCAGCTGTCCGACGTGGACGTCGACCGTGCGTGTCCCGCCCGGGAACTCGAGCCCCCAGACGCGGTCGAGGAGGCGGTCGCGTCCGACCACGATCCCGGGCCGCTCGGCGAGGTGCCAGAGGAGGTCGAACTCGCGCGCCGTGAGCTCGACGACCGAGCCTGCGACGCTCGCCGTCCGGGAGCGGCGGTCGAGCACGACGTCGCCGGCCGCGAGGACGTCGTCCTCGGCTCCGGGCTCGACGCGGCGCAGCACCGCGTGGACGCGGGCGACGAGCTCGCGCGGCGAGAAGGGCTTCGTGACGTAGTCGTCGGCGCCGAGCTCGAGGCCGGTGACGCGGTCGACCTCCTCGTCCCGCGCCGTCAGCATCACCACCGGCAGCCGCGAGCAGGAGCGGATCGCGCGGCACACGTCGAAGCCGTCGGCGTCGGGGAGCTGGAGGTCGAGGATC
>DATBIQ010000127.1:0-9856 GCA_036556865.1 Gaiella sp. | reverse complement strand
TTCCCCCGCGGGCTCCCTTCTTCTTGAGAGCGTGGGAAACCTCCCGGTTCACCACACCCCTCCCCGCTCACGCGCCAACCGAGGTTGGCGCGTGAGCGAGCCCCGCCGAGAGCGGAAGGAGGAGCCGCGGCTGCCCCTCCGCCGCGTCCGCAAGAGCTACGAGCAGGTCGCCGACCAGCTGCGTGAGCTGATCGTCACCGGGGAGCTCCCGCAGGGGGGCCGGTTGCCGACCGAAACGGAGCTCGCTCGCTCGCTCGGGGTGAGCCGGGCGACCGTCCGCGAAGCGCTCCGCCTTCTCGCGGCGCAGGGGCTCGTGCGGACCGCGAAGGGCCAGACGGGCGGGAGCTACGTGACGCTGCCGACCGTCGACCACATCTCGGAGTCGCTCAGTTCCAACATCGCGCTCCTCGCGGACGCGCGCGACCTGACGCTCGACGAGCTGATCGAGGTCCGGATGCTCCTCGAGGTGCCGGCGGCGCGGTTGGCCGCGCGCCGGCGCGCCGAGGGCGACGTCGAACGGCTCCGGGCGACGATCCCCTCCGACCGGCCCGTGCTCGACACGCAGGCCGAGTTCGTCCACAACCGCGACTTCCACGCGGCGCTGATCGAGTGCTGCGACAACCGGCTGCTGCAGATCGCGGCGCAGCCGGTGTTCTCCGCGCTGCAGACGAGCCTGTCGCGCTCGGGGCTGCCGCGCGTGTTCCACCGCTCGATCCATGCGCACCACGCCCGGATCGTCGAGGCCGTCGAGGCCGGCGACGAGGCCGCCGCCGGCTCGGAGATGCACGCGCATCTCTCGTTTCTCGTCCCCTACTACGAGAAGGCGTGGAAGGCGGCGCGACTGCCGCTGGCGGCGGGCGCATGAGGATCGGGATCCAGGGGAGCGGCCAGCTTCCGTCGGCGCTCCCCGATCCAGGCCGCTACCGGGCCGTCGCCGAGCTCGCCGAGGAGCTCGGGTACGACTCGCTCTGGGCCGGCGAGCACCTCTCGTTCCACAACCCGATCCTCGACCTCGGCGTCGCGCTCGCGACGTTCGCGGCGGTCACGCGGCGGATCGCGATCGGCGCCGCCGTCGTGCTCCTGCCCCTCCGCCACCCGAGCCTCGCCGCCAAGCAGGCCGCCTCGCTCGACTACGTGTCCGGAGGCCGGCTCCTGCTCGGGCTCGGCGTCGGCGGCGAGGGGCACGGCGACTTCGAGGCCGCCGGCGTGCCCCTCGCCGAGCGAGGCGCACGGGCGGACGAGGGGATCGAGGCGCTGCGGGCCCTGCTCCGCGACCGGCCCGCGTCGTTCGACGGCCGGTACTTCCGCTTCGCGGGTGTCTCGATCGAGCCGCCCCCGACGCAGCCCGGCGGCCCGCCGCTCCTCGTCGGTGGCCGCTCGGACGCCGCCATTCGGCGCGCTGCCCGCCACGGCGACGGCTGGCTGCCGTACATGCTCTCGGCCGGCAGGTACGCGCGAGGTCTCGCCTCGCTGGACGCGGAGGCCCGTCGCGTGGGCCGCGAGTCGGCGGAGCGCTTCCGCGGCCTCGTGCTCTTCGCGCACGTCGACGACGACGGCGAGCGGGCGCGCGCAGAGGCGATGGTGCACCTCTCGGAGCGCTACGGGATGCCGTTCGAGCGTCACCACGTCGAGCGGCTCTGCGTGGTCGGGACGCCCGAGGAGTGCCTCGCCCGCGTCGGCGAGTACCGCGCCGCGGGTGCCGAGCACGTCTCGTTCAACCCGGCCGTCGGGGAGGACGGCTTCTTCGAGCAGGTACGGCGGATCCGCGAGGTCGTCGGCGTCGGAGCGCCCGCGTGACGCTTCCCCTGGCCGACGTCCGGATCCTCGCCGTGGAGCAGTTCGGCGCCGGGCCGTGGGGGACCCTGCAGCTGGCCGACCTCGGAGCGGACGTCGTCAAGCTCGAGGACCCGGCCTCGAACGGGGACGTCGGCCGCTACGTGCCGCCGTTCCAGGAGGACGAGGACTCGCTCTTCTTCGAGACGTTCAACCGCGGCAAGCGGAGCATCTCGCTCGACCTCCGCCATCCCGATGCGCGCGGGGTGCTGCACGACCTGGTGCGCGCCTGCGACGCCGTCTACTCGAACCTCCGTGGAGACCAGCCGCGCAAGCTCGGGCTCACGTACGACGGGTTGAAGGACGTGAACCCGCGGATCGTGTGCTGCTCGCTCTCGGGCTTCGGCATGACGGGGCCCCGCGCAACCGAGGGCGGCTACGACTACATGATGCAGGGGCTCGCGGGCTGGCAGAGCCTCACCGGCGAGCCCGGCGGCCCGCCCACGAAGAGCGGGCTCTCGCTCGTCGACCTCTCCGGCGGCTACGCCTCGGCGATCGCGCTGCTCGCGGGCGTCTGGCGCGCGCGGCGCGACGGCGTCGGCTGCGACTGCGACGTGTCGCTGTTCGAGACCGCGCTGCACGAGCTCATGTACATCGGCCCGTGGGCGGCGACGCACGGCTTCGTCCCGCCGCGCCGCCGCAACTCGGCACATCCGACGATCGTCCCGTTCCAGAACTTCGAGGCCGCGGACGGCTGGTTCGTCGTCGGCGCCGCGAAGCAGGTGTTCTGGGAGCGGCTCTGCGCCGTCATCGCGCGCACCGACCTGCTGGAGGACGAGCGCTTCGCGACGATGGCCGGCCGCAACGAGCACCGCGACGAGCTGCTGCCACTCCTCGAGGAGGCGTTCCGCGCCCGGACGGCAGACGAGTGGGTCGAGGCGCTCGTCGCCGCGGGCGTCCCCGCGTCGCGCATCAACACCGTCGAGGAGGCGCTCGTCGACCCGCAGACGACCGCCCGGGAGTCGATCGTGGAGCACGACCACCCGACGCTCGGTCGCGTGCGCTCCATCCGCACGCCGCTCCGCCTCGCCGAGGGCGGGACGTCGCTCGAGCGTCCGGCCGAGCGCGGGCCGTTCCGCGGCGAGCACACCGAGGCCGTCCTCCGCGAGCTCTGCGGCTACACGACCGAGCGGGTGCGCGAGCTCGCGGACGCGGGCGTCTTCGGGGAGCTCGAGGTGGCCGCCCCGTGAATCGCACGCCGCGTGACCTCGTCGGCTACGGCGCCTCGCCGCCCGACCCGCGCTGGCCGGACGGGAAGCGGGTCGCGCTCAGCCTCGTCCTCAACTACGAGGAGGGCGGCGAGAGCACGCCGCTCGAGGGGGATCGAGCGTCGGAGGCGTATCTCCACGAGGTGGTCGGCGCGCCGGCGACCGTCGGGCGGCGGAACCTCAACACGGAGTCGATGTTCGAGTTCGGCAGCCGCGCCGGGTTCTGGCGCGTCCACCGGCTCGTGACCTCGTACGGCATCACGCTCACCGTCTTCGGCGTCGGCCAGGCGCTCGAGCGGAACCCCGAGGCGGCACGGGCGATGGCCGACGCCGGCTGGGAGGTGGCGAGCCACGGTTGGCGCTGGATCGACTACGGCGAGCTCTCGCCGGACGAGGAGCGCGCGCACCTCGAGCGCTCCGTCGCCACGATCGAGCGCGTCTGCGGGCAACGGCCCGTCGGCTGGTACACGGGACGCGGGTCGGACGCCACCCGCCGGCTCGTCGTGGAGCACGGCGGCTTCCTCTACGACTCGGACTCGTACGCGGACGAGCTGCCGTACTGGCTCGACGTCGGCGGTACGCAGCACCTCGTCGTCCCGTACACCCTCGACGCGAACGACTTCAAGTTCCTGCTGCCCAACGGGTTCGTGACGGCAGACGATTTCGCGAGGTACCTGATCGACTCGCTCGAGGAGCTCCGCGCGGACGGCGGACGGCTGATGTCGGTCGGGCTCCACTGTCGGATCGTCGGCCGGCCCGGCCGCATCGCCGGGCTTCGCCGGTTCCTCGACCACGTCGCGGCCTGCGACGACGTCTGGGTCGCGACCCGGGCGGACATCGCCCGCCACTGGCGGGCCCAGCATCCAGCGCCAGGAGGTGCGTGATGAGCGACGCCGACGCGGTGCGTGCAGCACTGCAGACGATCTTCGATGCCGATACCGGCATCTACCAGAGGCGCGGGTTCCAGCGCCGGGTCGGGTACGGGAGCCGGCCGGCGCTCGTCCACATCGACCTCGCCAACGCGTGGACGAGGCCGGGCCACGCGTTCTCGTGCGAGGGGATGGAGACCATCATCCCGGCCGTGCAGGCGCTCAACGAGGCCGGCCGCGCGAAGGGCATCCCCGTCGTCTACACGACGACCGCCTACCAGGACGTCGACGGCCCGAACTCGGACATCGGGCTTTGGGGCCTCAAGATCCCGTGCGAGCTCCTCCGGGTCGGAACCGAGGACGTGGCGATCGACAGCCGGATCGCACCGGCGGCCGGCGAGCCGGTGCTCGTGAAGAAGTGCGCGAGCGGCTTCCACGGCACGAACCTCGCGAGCTACCTGAACGCCCACGGCGTCGACACGGTGATCGTCACGGGCGTGACCATGGCGGGGTGCGTCCGCCACACGACCGAGGATGCGATCGCGCAGGGCTTCCGCCCGATCGTCGTCCGCGAGGCCGTCGGCGACCGGGTTCCGGGCGTCGTCGAGTGGAACCTGTTCGACATCGACGCGAAGTTCGGCGACGTCGAGGCGCTCGAGGACGTCCTCACGTACCTCGAGGGCATCGAGCCGTTCACGAGCAGAGCGGGGGTGATGAGCCAGGCGAGCGCGTAGCGCGCATCTACTCGAGTCAGTGAATACGATCGCCGACATCTCGACCGAAGGGAGCCCCACGATGGCAACCACCCCGGTGACCTGGTCCCGCGAGGCGCTCGCCGCCGCGCCCCAGAGCTACTTCGACGCGGTCGACGCGATGGACGTCGACGGCGTGCTCGCGCATTTCGCCGACGACGCGACGCTGACCGTCCAGACCGACCACGTGACGTTCGACGGCGCCGCAGAGATCCGCCGGATGTTCACCGACTTCTTCGCGAGCTCGAAGACGATCCGCCACGAGATCCGGAACATCGTCGTCGAGGAAGCGGCCGGGAAGGTCGCGACCGAGCAGGGCTACATCGGCGAGCTGCAGGACGGCTCGCAGAACGACATGCACAACTGCAACTTCTTCGACTTCGACGCGGAGGGAAAGTTCAAGCGCGTGATCATCTGGATGGCGGGGACGAACCCGCTCCACTGACCGCAGGAACTCAGCGAGCGTCGGCGTCGTCCGACAACGCGGCCTCGAAGAACGAGGAGACGATGCGCACGGCCTCTTCCGGGCACTCGAGCAGGTCGGCATGGCCGATGTCGGGGAACTCGTGCGTCGTGATCGCCGGGTTGAGCTCCGCCATCCTGCGCGCCCCGAGCCCGGACGGGGCGAGCACCGGCGGGCAGAGGATGTCGTGAGTCCCGTTCGTCATGAGCAGCGGCCGCTCGATCGCGGGGACGAGCGGCGAGAGGTCCATCCCCTCCATCGCGAGGCACGCCTGGCGCACCGTGTAGGGGTCGTTGACGCCGATCACGGATCGCACGGTCGCGAACGTGTCCTTGCCCTCCTCGCTCTCGAGGAACGCGGCGCCGACCGCCTGCGTCGTGACGTGGTCCGAGAAGTCGTCCCACGGCATCGACTCCGCCATCCTGCGCCAGACCCGAAACAGCGTCGCCCGGTAGACGTCCGGCTTCGCGAACGCCACGTCGGCGCACGCCGCGATCGTCCGTGCGCCGTGGGTCGCGGCGAACGCGATCGCGATCATCCCGCCCATCGACGTGCCGTGGACGAGAACGCGGTCGAGCCCGAGCGCGTCGAGCAGCTTCGCCCCGTCGTCGGCCCAGCCCTCGATCGTGTACCACTCGCGCGGGCTCGTCGACGCGCCGTAGCCCCGCGCGTCGAACGAGAGGAGCCGGAAGCCGCGCTCGCGGAAGCCGTCGTTGACGAACCCGAAGTTGTGCCGGCCGAAGAGCCCGCCGCCGAACTGGACCACGACCGGCCCGTCGTCGGGCCCGGTCAGCTCGTAGTACAGCCGGATGCCGTCGTCGATCTCGGCGTACGGCACGCGTCGCTCAGTCCCAGGAGCGGCCGACGCGGTCCCACGCGACGTCGCTCGGGAGCCACTCGGTGTTGATCCGCGAGAGGAGGCGCTCGACCTTCGCCGACCCGCAGGCCGGGCACGGGGGCGCGGGCTTGTCCGAGGTCGAGAGGAACTCCTCGAACTTCTCGCCGCAGCCCTCGCAGCGATACTCGTAGATGGGCATGGAACCGGAGTCTAGCCTCGTCCCCTCGCTCGACGAGCTCCGCGCTCTCGCGCGGGCGCAGGGTGTCGAGCCGTCCGACGCCGACCTCGAAGGCGTGCTCGCCTTCCTCCGCACCGTCCTTCCGTCGCTCCGCGAGCTCGAGGAGGCGACGCAGCGGGACGTCCCGCCGGCGGGCCTGTACTTCCCGGACCCGGAGGCGACGTGACGCTCGTCGCGCTCGCGGCGGCGATCGGACGGGGCGAGCTGTCGCCGCGCGAGGCGGTAGAGGACGTGCTCCACCGGATCGAGCGCCGCGACGCCGCGTACAACTCGTTCATCACCGTGCGCGCCGAGGAGGCACTGGCCGAGGCCGACGCTCTCCCCCCGAGGACGGGTCCTCTGCACGGCGTGCCGATCGGCGTGAAGGACGTGATCGACGTCGCGGGCACCCGCACGACCGCAGCGTCGAAGGTCCTCGCCGACAACGTCGCCACGGCCGACGCGACGGTCGTCGCCCGGCTCAGGCGCGCGGGCGCCGTGATCGTCGGCAAGCTCAACACGCACGAGTTCGCCTGGGGCGCGTCGACGACGAGCGAGGCGTTCGGCCCGGCGCGGAACCCGTGGGACACCGAGCGGATCTGCGGCGGCTCGAGCGGCGGCAGCGGCGCGGCGGTCGCCGCGGGCCTCGTTCCCGGCGCGCTCGGTACCGACACGGCGGGGTCCGTGCGCATCCCGGCAGCGCTCTGCGGCGTCACGGGTATCCGCCCGACGACCGGGCGCGTCCCGAACCGGGGCGTGATCCCGGTCTCGTGGACGTACGACACCGTCGGCCCGCTCGCGCGCACGGCCGAGGACTGCGCGCTGCTCCTCGACGCGATCGCGGGACCGGAGCCGGACGACGCCTCGACGACGCCGGCCGTGGGGACGCCGTGCCTCGAGGAGATCGGCCGCGGCGTCGACGGCGTCAGGATCGGCGTCGTCGCCCATCTCCTCGAGGGCGTCCCGATCGATCCGAGGGTCGCCGCTGCCGTCGAGGCGGCGATCCGCGAGCTCGAGCGGATGGGGGCGAAGGTGGAGCGCGTCGAGGCGCCGTTCCTCCGCCGCGCCGAGGTCGTCCAGCAGCTCGTGATGCTTCCCGAGGCGGCGGAGGCGCACCTGCCCTGGCTCCGCACGCGCATCGCCGACTACGGAGCGGACGTCCGTGCGCGCCTCCTGGCGGGGCTCCTCCTCCCGTCCTCGGCCCCCGTCACCGGGCAGCGCGCCCGCCGCGCGCTCGCGCACGAGGCGCGCCCGTTGTTCGAGCGCTACGACCTGCTCGCGTCACCCGAGATGCCGATCGCCGCGCCGCGGATCGGCGAGGACCCTGTCGAGGTCGGGGGCGAGAGGATCGCCTACCGGCTCTCGCTCATCCCGTTCAACTCGCCCTGGAGCTGCCTCGGCGTCCCGACGGCGAGCGTCCCGTGCGGCCTCGTCGACGGTCTCCCCGTCGGGCTCGCGCTGACCGGCCGGCGGCTCGGCGAGGCAACCGTGCTCCGCGTCGCGCACGCCTTCCAGGGGGAGACCGACTGGCACGAGCGACGGCCTCCCGATGCCGTTTGACGCCGCGGAGCGCCGGAGCGTATACACCATTCAGCAGCGACCGAAAGGGGACAGAATGTCCGTGCTGATCAAGGGCGGCCGCATCCTCACCGCCAGCGACGACTATTTCGGCGACGTCTTCGTCGACGACGGGAGGGTTGCGCTGCTCGGGAGCTCCCTCGACGTCACGGCGGACAAGGTGATCGACGCGAGCGGCAAGATCGTGATGCCGGGCGCGATCGACCCGCACACGCACATCGAGATGTTCTTCGGCGGCACGACGACCTGCGACGACTTCACGTCCGGGACGACGTCCGCGGCATTCGGCGGCACGACGACGTTGATCGACTTCTGCATGCAGACGCCGGGCGACACGTTCGCGCAGGCGCTCGAGAAGTACCACGAGAAGATCACGCGCTGCCCACCGGTGATCGACGTCGGGTTCCACATCGGCGTCACGGACCTGCACACGGGCGGCACGCTCGAGGACCTCGCGAAGCTGCCGGACGAGGGCGTCACGTCCTACAAGGTCTTCATGGCCTACAAGGGCGCGGTGATGGTCGACGACGAGACCCTGTTCAAGGTGCTGCGCACGGCGCACGAGACGGGCGGTCTCGTGATGGTGCACGCGGAGAACGGCGACGCGATCGACATCATCGTCAAGGAGGCGGTGGCAGAGGGGAAGACGGACCCGATCTGGCACGCGCGGACGCGGCCGATGGAGACCGAGGCCGAGGCGACGAACCGCGCGATCCAGCTCGCGCGTGTCGCCGATGCGCCGCTGTACGTCGTCCACGTCTCCTGCCAGCCGTCCGTCGAGCCGATCGCGCTCGCACGGGAGAAGGGCTGGAAGATCTGGGGCGAGACGTGCACCCAGTACCTGTTCGTCGACGAGACGATGATGGAGAAGCCGAACTGGGAGGGTGCGAAGTACATCTACACGCCTCCGCCGCGGCCCAAGGAGCACCAGGAGCACCTCTGGAAGGCGATCTCCACCGACGTGCTCTCGGCCGTCTCGACCGACCACTGCCCGTTCAACTGGCCCGACCAGAAGGGGATCAACGGTCGCGAGTTCCAGGTCGTCCCGAACGGCGGCCCGGGGATCGAGAACCGGCTCCACATGCTCTGGACGCACGGCGTGCGCACCGGTCGGATCACGCCCAACCGCTTCGTCGAGCTCGTCTCGACGAACGTCGCGAAGCTGTTCGGCCTCTATCCGCGCAAGGGCACGATCGCGCCGGGCTCGGACGCCGACATCGTCGTGTGGGATCCGGAGAAGAAGCTGACGATCTCCGCGAAGACCCACCACACGAACGTCAACTACAACCTGTTCGAGGGCGAGCAGGTGACCGGCGCCCCGGAGGTCGTGCTCGTCCGCGGCCAGGTGATCGTCGAGGACGACGAGCTCGTCGCCGAGCCGGGTGCGGGGCAGTTCGTCAAGCGGGCGCGCTTCGGCGAGGAGCTGCTCGCGGCGCCGGCCGCGGCCGTCTGATGTCCGACGAGGAAGCACGCGCCGTCTACGCGCAGGCGGGCCTGGGGGCGAGCGTGACGCTCGGCTCCCGGCCCGCCGTGCTCGTCGTCGACTTCTCGTGCGGCTTCACCGATCCGGCATGCGCGCTCGGCTCCGACCTCACGCCGCAGGTCGAGGCGACGCGCCGGCTCCTCGACGCGGCCCGCGAGCGGGGGCTCCCGGTGATCTTCACGACCATCGGGTTCGACGCGAGCCTGAAGGACGGCGGGCTCTGGCTCCAGAAGGTGCCGACGCTCGGCGACCTCCAGCTCGGCGGGCCCTGGGTCGAGATCGACGAGCGCCTCGGCCGGCGCGAGGGCGAGACCGTGATCGTGAAGAAGGGCGCGTCGGGGTTCTTCGGCACGAACCTCGCGTCCGTGCTCGTCTCGCAAGGGGTCGACTCGGTCATCCTCTGCGGCGCGACGACGAGCGGCTGCATCCGGGCGACCGCGATCGACCTCCTGCAGTACGGCTGGCCGACGATCGTGCCGCGGGAGTGCGTCGGCGACCGGGCGCAGGCGCCGCACGACGCCAACCTGTTCGACATCCAGGCGAAGTACGCGGACGTCGTCTCGGTCGAGGACGCGATCGCGTATCTCGACAGCGTCCCGGTGTCCGTGGCCTGAG
>DATBIQ010000126.1:0-1777 GCA_036556865.1 Gaiella sp. | reverse complement strand
GGGAACCTGACCGAGGAGGAGCTCTGCGCGATCTGCCTCGACCCGCGGCGCGACCGCACCGTCGTCTGCGTCGTCGAGCAGCCGGTCGACGTGATCTCGCTCGAGCGCACGCACGAGTACCGCGGCCTCTACCACGTGCTCGGCGGCTCGCTCTCGCCGCTCGACGGCGTCGAGCCGGAGCATCTGCGCATCGACGAGCTGCTCCGGCGCGTCGCCGGCGGCGAGATCACCGAGGTGGTGCTGGCGACGAATCCGAACATGACGGGCGAGGCGACGGCCGCCTACCTCGCCGATCGCCTCCGCGAGCGCGCGACCGTCACCCGGCTCGCAAGCGGGCTGCCGGTCGGCGGCGACCTCGAATACGCCGACGAGGTCACGCTCGGCCGCGCCCTCGCCGGCCGGCGCGAGATCTGACTTTTCCGCAAAGAGCGGCTTTTTGCCGGAGGCCCGCTTGACGGGCAGAGCAGGCTTTTATAGATTTGCCGCACTGAACCGACGGGCCTTCGGGTTCGTCGGTTCAGTGTTTTGTGCGGGGCTTTTCCGTGACGTCTCCGGGCCCTCGTCTACAGTTTTCGCCGAGATGGCCACGACCGATTACGAAGCCGTTCCCGCAGTCGGCGCCGACGCGGAGGCGGGCCATCTCGGCACCGTCGTGATGAAGTTCGGCGGCACCTCCGTCGGCGATCCGGAGCGCCTGAAGCGCGTCGCGGCGCGCCTCGTCGCGGCCCGCGAGGAAGGCCACCGCGTCGTCGGCGTCCTCTCGGCGATGGGCCACACGACCGACGAGCTCTTCGACCTCGCGCGACAGGTCTCGGCCACGCCGCACCCACGTGAGCTCGACATGCTCGTCTCCGTCGGCGAACGGATCTCCTGCGCGCTGGCGGCGATGGTCATCCACGACCTCGGCCACGAGGCGATCTCGCTCACGGGCTCACAGGCGGGGATCGTCACCGACACCGTCCACGGCAAGGCGAAGATCGTCGAGGTGCGCGCGCAGCGCATCCACGAGTCGCTCGACGAGGGGAAGATCGTGCTCGTGGCGGGGTTCCAGGGCGTGTCGACCGCATTCGAGGTGACGACGCTCGGCCGCGGCGGCTCGGACACCACGGCGGTGGCGCTCGCGGCCGCCCTCGGCGCCGACCATTGCGAGATCTACACGGACGTCCGCGGCGTGTTCAGCGCCGACCCGCGCGTCGTGCCGGCCGCGCATCGCCTCGACCGCGTCAGCTTCGACGAGATGCTCGAGATGGCCTCCTCGGGGGCCGGCGTGATGGCCACCCGCTCGATCGAGGTCGCGCGCAGCCACAATGTCCGTCTCCACGTTCGCTCGAGCTTCGAGGAAGGAGACGGGACGTGGATCCAGGAGGAGGACGACGAGTTGCTCGAGAAGGCTCTCATCTCAGGTGTGGTGCACCAGCGTGAGGAGACGGTCTACCGCGTCGAGGGCGCGACCCCGGCGCAGCTCTTCGGCGCGCTCGCGGCGGCGACCGTGAACGTCGACACGATCGTGCAGACGGGGCCCGAGATCGTCTTCTCCGCGCCGGTCGAGGACCGCGCCGACGCTGCGCGCACGCTCGACGCCCTCGGCGTCTCCTGGAGCTCGCGGGACGACCTCGGCAAGGTCTCGCTCGTCGGTGCGGGGATGAAGAGCCACCCCGGCGTGGCCGCGAAGACCTTCGCCACCCTCGAGGCGGCGGGCATCGAGGCTCCGATCGTGTCCACGTCGCCGATCAAGATCGCCTGCCACGTCCCCTCGACCGACGTCGACCGGGCCGTC